>JALRCK010000316.1 GCA_023262305.1 Deltaproteobacteria bacterium | reverse complement strand
ATGGACTCGTCGAGTGGGCTGACAAGCTGCACACGGAATTCGGCGTGACGGTCAAGAGCTTGCCGAGATTTGAGAGCAAGTGCAATTAAAGCGCGAGAGGTTGTTCGCGTGGTCAGCACGAAGCGTATCGGTTAGACAGCAGCGAGGATTCGGCTCCACAAACTGGCCACCTCACCCTCGCTCCACGACTCACCCGTCATAACCTCTGAGGCAAGCTCACGAGTCGGAGCACAGTACTGAAGATGCATCGGCTGCACAGTCGCTTTCCATTGGGCATGCACGGATCCCTCGGTGCGGCCACGTTCACACACGTCCCGCTTGAGACGCCGACGAAAGCGGAGGTCATCATCGGTGTCCACAAACACCGAGTAAGAATACGCCTCTCGAAGCTCAGGGAAGTGAAGCGCCAAGATGCCCTCAATGATCACGACCTCCGTCGGAGTTATCTTCTGGACATCTTTCGACCGTGAGTGCGTTGCGAAATCGTACACCGGCGCATCCACCGCATTTCCATTTCGCAAGGCATCGAGGTGAAACCTGAGCAGCTTGATCTCAAGCGCATCCGGGTGATCATAGTTGATCGTCTCCCGTTCTTCGGGCGGGATATTTCCACGATCACGATAGTACGAGTCGAGGGGGAGCACTTGCACCCGAGCATCCCCACCAAGCCGATACAACTCGTGCGCGAGCGTTGTCTTTCCACTCGCGGTTCCCCCAGCGACACAAATGATCCGGCAGAGACCCATATCCTAAACGTTATCCAACTTGAGCGAGAGGCACTTCGCTGCGCCGCCAGCTTTAATAAACTCACTCAGAGCCACGGGATACGCGGTGTATCCGCGTGAGGCGAGAGCTTTGTACGTTGCTGTGCACCCGGAGGGGAGCACTACATCGGTCCCCAAAACTACTGCGTTGCAGACAAACTGTACAGCTTCCTCGGGTGGCACTCGAATGAGCTCTATGGATTGCTCCAAGAGGGCTAAGTCTGAGGCGTTAAACGCCCCGGGGTGGACTAGCGCAAGCTTGGGTGTAAGTGGGCAAAAACAGGTATCTAGGTGGTAGTAGCGAGGGTCTTGGAGCTGGACCACTACAAGCTTTTTGACATTTAAGAGCGCTGCGACCTCTTCGTGTGCCGTGCGATCAGAGCGAAAACCATACCCACAAAAGAGAGTATCTCCTGCAAAAAGAGCATCCCCCTCCCCTTCAAAGGCACCTTTGGCAACTTCAAAAACCTTGTAGCCCGCGGCGTGGAACCAATCCCTAAAGTGAGGCTCCTCACCTGCGCGCTCTTTGTGGCGAAATTTGGATAGAACAACTTTTTTGCCCCGAACCAGTCCCGCGTTGGCGGTGAATACCATGTCAGGCCACCCTTGGGCGTGCTCCACATACTCCAGCCATCCCCCTAATCTGAGGATGTGATGGTGAAGGTTCATCCACTGCGACGCAGCAAGCGCTTTTTCAGGTGTCTTGGAGAGATCCATCCACGGATTAATCTGGTAGCGGACATCGTAGTCCTTCGGCTTGCACACCAACCAGCGACCGTGAGCAAAGAGAGGTGAAGAAGTAGCGTTCATGAAAGAATAACCTTCGCCCTTTTGGCGAGTTCTCACAAGTATATCACACGAGCCACAGCCCCTGTCTAACACTCCGTAAGTCATGCAATTCATGCACTATACAGAAGGGGAATCTCGCGTGTATTCTAGTCGGGTGGTGAAACCTTACCATCGCGATATATGGCCCTCTCCTCACCTGCTCATATGATCTGTTTCGCCCATCGTGGCGCATCGGGGTACGAACCCGAGAATACGCTGCGAAGTTTCTCGAAAGCGCTTGAACTCGGTGCAACATGGATCGAGTGTGACGTACGAAAAGTTGAAAATGAGCTCGTCGTGTTCCACGATCGAACCCTCTCTCGATTAACCGGAAGTTCTGGATGGGTCGGAAATCAAACGATAGCATCCCTGCGCGCCCTCAAGGTGAAGGGATCGGAACAGATTCCTCTCTTGTCAGAGGTGCTCGCCTTACTAAAGGGAAAAGCCCGCGCGCAGCTAGAGCTTAAAGGTGCAGGCTCAGGCGATCTCTTAGCTCGCTACCTCAACGGCATGCTCTCTCAAGGATGGGCGGCCGACTCTTTTCTGATATCCTCGTTCGATCACGAAGAACTTGCTCTTTTCAAACGTGCATGCCCCGCCATCCCGATCGGCATACTGCTCTATGGCTATCCGATGAACACCCCTCAGATGGCTCAGTCTCTGGGCGCATATTCTGTACACATCGATCTTGAAACGGTCACCCCAAAGCGAGTCAGCACCCTGCATGAACTCGGATTTAAGGTGTTCGTCTATACAGTCAATGAGCCCACAGATATCTCTGCCATGCGTGCCATCGGAGTTGATGGGGTATTTTCTGATTACCCGGACAGGGTGCTCTCAACTCAGAACTAAGATGAGCGCTGAGCCCTGAGACGGTCCCTCACCTCACCCACGATTCCATACGCGGTCCGAAAATTAAGCGGGAGCTCAAGCATCACGTGAGCAAAGCTTAACGTCATCAGGGCAAGGAACCCGACATAGTAGTCGTATCCGTACAGGGCTAACGCACATAGGTACAACCCCAGGATCCCTGACAGGCGCCGTCGGGAGACCTGATGCCAATTAATAATTCGGGTCTTCGAGAACCAGTTGAGATAGTGGTAAGCGTATGCAAATCCCATCAAGCGCATGAAACCTAATTGCGTCTCCATGGTGAGCGGGAGCCCGACGAGATCAAGAACAAACCACCCAAGAGGCTCAAAGGGACCGACCGCTTGTAACGCATACGCCGTTGGCGAATACCCCGCCGGCGTTGATATTCCAAACATGCACAGGAAGGGAGCGGCGATGAATACGACGAGTGAGAGTATACCGGAGAACGTTCCCCCTTTCAGGGCTCCATAGAGAATGAAAAGACCCGTGAATACGTATACGTGCAGGAGCGTTGGAAGGAATGCTGTAAAAAGGATGAACATAGGCTCCCACGTTGAGGCGATCCAACCGACGAGAATCGCCAGAGCAATAGCGGCTATTCGAGAGTTACCTGAGCGCGCAAAAACCATCCCAGCCGCACCGACAAAGAGCGCCCCGAGAGTAAAGCTCGCGATGCCTGCAGTGAACTCATTCTGAACGATCGAGCCAAATGCCGCGAGCACGGCTGTGATAACGAGAGGGATCCAATCCCATGCACCTGCAGTAAAGTATTTGCGATCGTGGAGCCACGAGATCTCGGTGAGGTAGTGAAGAGGCCCCATCACCGCGTAAGCGAAGATAAACAGCTCGAAAGGGACATACGCCGCAATCACTACAGAGGCCACCATCAGCCCTACGTTGATGTAGTTGATGGCATCAACCTCAGCCGAATCAATTGTTGATTTAGTGGACGCGCTTGCAGACATCCCTTCTAGTGTAAGGTGCGACGGGGAGTATCCGCAAAGGAATTCCGGCTATAACGCCCAACCTATCGTGAATAGACCGCACGCCACAGGTAGTAAGAGTGCACAATCCCTCCCCTATCACGACGAACGATCTTAGGCCCCTTATCAAAAAGCCCGAGAGGAGATGCTACTCGCCCACCCCGCTTCGACGCCCGTTTAGTGTGAAACCACCCCATGACTCGCAAAAAGTTATCTCGAATCCTCTTGCGCTCCCCACCGTTGCACTCACGATTACTCTGTTGAGGCCGAACGATAGATATCCGCAGAGCCGAGGCTCCGTCATCATTAGCCTCTCGTTGCAACTCCGCGAACGAAGTTGCGCAAATCCGTAGGACATCTTCGAAAG
>JALRCK010000315.1 GCA_023262305.1 Deltaproteobacteria bacterium | reverse complement strand
AAGAGACCGCCGACAGGATCGGGATCCGAGAACACAAAGTTCGCCATATTCGAGACTCCCTTCTCAAGCGGGGGATCATCACCCCCCTCTACCTGATCGACACCTTTAGCATCGGATATACAGACTTCAGACTCTTTCTCTCCGATATCGCAGCGCCATCCAAGATTCGAACCGCTTTCGAAAAGCTCGTTCTTCAGCACCACCAAGTCTATTGGGCAGCCCGCATGAGTGGTGCCTACCAATACGCCATAACATTCCTTTCGAAAGACCCCTGTGAAATGATAGATTTCTTTGCCGCGGTGCAGCCCACGCCAGACGGCATCTATGCGCACAAGACCATCAGCATCGCGGGAGACTGGACGATATTCACACAGAACTACCTGGCTCCAGAGATGCGAAGCCGGCAATCGATCTCTATGACTACTCGGCAGCGAATAGCATCACTTGAGAAGCGTGATGAGGTTATCCTCGAAACGATGGCGCAGCATCCGACAGCAAACCTTGCCGCCCTCGCTCGTGCAAGCGGCATGCCCTCTACCACCCTTGGATATCGGATGGATAAGCTGAAGGAGATGAAGGTCGTGCGCGGTCAGATCTACCTGCTCAACCATCAGGCCCTCGGCATATCGGTCTTTCGGATCATGATCGTTGAAAAGGGACTCTCAGGTGTTGAGCGTGATAGACTGCGAAAGCAGATTAGTAGCCACCCCAACGTCGGCGCCCTCCTGATCTGCACTGGAGGGTGGGACTACGAAATAAGGTTCGAGTGCTCTCACCCAGAGACGGTCGAGGATTTCTGCCAAGCGATTATCGATGATTTCGGCTCTGGGATCGGGTCTATCCGGGTGTCGCAACAGGTCAAAAGCTTGAAGCGTGTTGCATACCCATGTCATCAAGAAGCTCGTGGCCGGTAAAGGCTCCGGCTCACTTTGAAGAGATCTTTTTTACCGTGCTGTATTTTGACCCCACCACCGGTGTGCCACTCAGGTAGTACTGGTAGCTTACAGATACCGAGGTCTTCGCTTTGAGGCGTGAGAGCGTGTAGGTCGGGGCAGATGATGAATAGTAACTAGTCTTAGCTTTCGAGCTCCCGAACTTGGTGGTGACCTTGAGCAGGTAGAGCACGCCGCTGCGAGCGTTCATCGTTACCGTAACCTTCCCCTTGGTGGTCTTGAGCCCCGGAGCGCCCGGAACCACTCCCGCCAAAACTGGATCGTTGCAATCAGGGGTTGCATTATTGTTGGCGTCTACATCTGAGACACCACATCCACAGACGCCGGCGCTCGTTTTGCCACTATCAGAAACGCAACCATCAACACAGTCGGGAGAACCATCCCCATCGCTGTCGGTATCCGCTGTACCGCAGCCACAGACGCCGGGGGCTGTCTTCGCCGGATCTGCCGGGCAGGAATCATCTGGATTGGCGGCCGCCAGTAGTGCGCCCACGTTAACAAAGCGACCGGAGTTTACCAGCGAGGCGAGTTGCGGGAGGGAATCAGCTGAAGAGAATAGTAACGATTTAAGTTGGGACCCCGACAACGAAGGCTTGTTGGAGGCCAACAATCCGAGCGCCCCAGTCACGACGGGGGCTGCCATGGAGGTTCCCTGGAGGTACTTGTAGTCGCTCCCTCCCGTCACCGAAGTGGAGTAGGTACTGTAGATGAGTCCTGAGTTTCCGCCAAACGAAACATCCCCACCCGGCGCCGCGATATCAACGGAGGTTCCGTAATTCGAGTAGTACGCGAGCTCCTGGGTCGGACCCGTTGCTCCAACCGATATGATGTTGGGAAGATTGTAGTCAGCGGGGTAGACCGGAACCGAGTCGTTGTTCGAATCCTCGTTCCCAGCCGCTGCCACTACGAGAACATCAACGTCGTTTAGATCCGAGAGCGCATTAAAGATGGCACTCACATAACTGTTGCCGCCCAACGATACGTTAATCACCCGGAGGTTGTTCCCAGCCACTTTCAGCTCGTAGAGGTAATTGAACGCCTCCGCCAGATCGTGGGAATAAAACCCACCAGACCCCGCCGAGGCGATACTCACGACAGCAAGGGAACCGTTCCACATCACACCGGATCCCCCTGTGGCGTTATTTCCTCGCGATGCGATTATCCCGCTGACATGGGTGCCGTGTCCCTGAAGGTCCTCAGGATTCGAGGTCTCGAGGGCCGTATTGACACCATGCACGTCATCGATGAATCCATTAGAGTCGTTGTCCAAACCGTCAACTGGGTCGTTCGGGTTTGTCCACAGGTTCGGTGCAAGATCGGGGTGGTTTTGATAGATCCCTGTGTCAACAACACCAATAACAACCCCACTCGATCCCGTCGTGTAGTCCCAAGCCGTGGGCGCCTCGATATCAGCATCTCGCAGAACGTCCCGCAGGTACCACTGCAGGTTAAAAGAGGGATCGTTAGGCACGGCGAAGAGCCGCTGCATCACATCGGGCTCACAGGTGGAGATCGTCGGGTCCCGCATAATCTCCTCGCAGTCGCGAGCAACCTTCTCAACATCAAGGATCTCTGCACCGGTCACCGCCAAAGCTGACACCTCCGGAACATATCGATCTGGAACAACAACATCGAAGTGTTGATTCCCCTCAATCGTCGCGTAGGAGATATCCTCGGCTGAGAGGGCGTTTACTGAGGTAGATCGTCTCTCAATGATGTAGGTATGCGGGGCAGTGAGAATGGGCTCGGCACAGAGGGTGACAAACGGCGATAGTATCGCAACCAAAAACGCTATCCGATGTGACCCGCTCCGCACCATATCAAATCTGAGGTTATTCCTTATTTCCTACCCTCATCACCAATCAACAAAAGACTTGAAATAGCCGCAACCAAGCCGTACCAACCGAGGCCAGCCACAACGCCCCTGCACGCTGGTGCTGTCACACTCGTGCGTCGAAACTCCTCGCGCGCATGGATGTTCGAAAAATGAACCTCCACCACGGGACACCGCACATCGAGTATCGCATCGTGAAGGGCGAAGCTCGAATGCGAGAGCGCCCCAGGGTTGAAGATTATCCCGGTCGCCTGCTCAGAAAACTCCTGAAGGGTATCGATGAGCACCCCTTCATGATTGGAACACCTCATCACGACTCGAACGCCATCCGCCTCAAAATGGTCCTGCACCCGCTGTGAGATCTCCGCAAGCGAGAGTGACCCGTACAGCGAGGCATCCCGCTTCTCGAGCTGGTTGAGGTTGGGTCCAAAAAGGAGAAGAAACACTTTTTTTATCATGAATCTATCCTATCCTCTGGTCGAGGTCGCGCCTACTCGAAAACTATATCGGCACATCAGCGACCCGATCTGTAGAACGGCCGTTACCGCGAAGAAACAATCGTATTCTTTGCAGGTTAGCCCGGTCGGTGCGCGTGACCAGGAATGTAGAGACCACACGCTAGCACCACCCGAGCCCGTCGCACGTCAGATTAAAATTCAGAGGTTTTCGCACACGTTTTTGATTGCCGGCGAGGAACGCCGCGGTTACCATTGGGATAGTCACTGCTCATACGTGGCAGTTGGATCTTTCGATTGCTAGTCGAAAGTCGGGGACGAGCGAGAGCTCTCCCCGTTTTTTTTGTACATTCAAAACGCCCCAGCCACCGATACAACCTAACCTCAGACGACAGGTTGCCCCACCCTGTCTCACGCCGTAGTATCGCGCTGATCAAGATTGTAAGCGCTGGATAGTTTCTCATGTCCCACCACAAGCCACTTTCTCACTGGCAGCCACTTTCTCACTGGCAACCACTTTTTCCCTGGCGCTACCTCCTTCTTGCCCTCGCGGTCTATTCAGCACTCCAGCTCCTTTTTCTCGGATTAGCCCCGATCTCAGG
>JALRCK010000314.1 GCA_023262305.1 Deltaproteobacteria bacterium | reverse complement strand
TTTTCACGCAAGACAAACGTGAGGATTCGATCCTCACAACTAACGCACCGAGATATTGGTTCGACTTGAAGCCTCCCCCTTGGCACACAGGTATGTACGGATTCTCCTTAAAAAATGTTTATGCTTGGGGGCTAAAACGTAGGAGAACCCTCGAAAAAGAATGACGTAGGATTTAAAAATGGCGTAATTTCCACGGGTTGCCGGAATGGGCAAGCGGGTGGGATTTAGTACAATCTCGCTCTTAACTGGAGTGACGAATCCGACGAGATTTCAGGTCGGTGTGCAGCGTGTGAGTGAACAATTTGGGGATAAGATCCTCACACTTCAAGATGTTCATGCTGTTAGAGTGAGATCGACGCTGTCCTTTTTGGGAGTCGCGGTGATGCGGCTGCCTTGACACGTCGTTGATGACTTGTGTACGTTACCGCTCATGTTGCACGTTGTATCTACAACATTGATAGCATCCTCTCGCGCGCTCTCCGTCGCTGCGATTTCCATTATTTCAATTTGACCGGAAGTAACTGCCCTTAGGCGCGGTTATTTCCCAGCACCCCGGACCTTCTCTCCTTTTTATTTTTTGTTTTATTTTTTCGCCTCGCGTGGGCTATTCGAAAATATTTTTTATGCCAAGCAAAGAGACATCGCCTAAGCAAAATAATCAGCAACCCGAGACACGGGGGCTGCACTCACTACAACTCGACCAAGCAGAGAGGAACGCAAGGCTCTCAAAATCGTTCATGAGCCTCATGAAAGATCAGGGAATCCAGCTTGTATTCCCGCCAGTATCCTCAGACGGGGTGTGCGCCGCTGATGCGACGCAAAATCCCACTCACGCCTATAAAGTTCGTGGTGCCCTCGCAAGCGCTGAGCTTGCGCAGCAAGAGGGTAAAACCACCCTTGTGACAGCTTCCGCTGGTAATCACGGCGCTGGGCTCGCGTATGCAGCTCAGCAGCTTGGACTGAAAGCGCTCATCTACGTGCCCAAAAACGCTCCGCTCGTCAAAGTTGAGACGATCAGGTCGTTTGGGGCTGAGGTGAGGTTGGTCGGCGAGTCGTTTGATGAGTGCCTGGGTGTAGCTCAAAAAGACTGCGAAGAATTGAGCGCCACCGCGAAATTCGTGCATCCATTTGATGATTCCGTAGTCGTTGCGGGGCAGGGGACGGTCGGTTTTGAGCTCCTTGATAAATTGACTCATGAGCTCTCTCAGCGCTCGTATGAAAAGGTTCGAGTCGTCCTTCCAATCGGTGGAGGCGGTTTGGCAGCGGGTGTGGTGAGTGTGCTCAAAACCACATGGCCGAAACATCTTCCTCCCCTGGAAGTTGTCGGTGTCGTTGACGAGAGTTCTCCTGCTTCCCTTCTCGCGATGTTGCGTGGTCGACCGGTGCGAGCTCTGACCGATACCATCGCAGATGGCACAAAAGTGGAGATGGTCGGGAAAAACTTTCTGGCGGTTGCGCACCTTCTTGATGCGCTGGTGCTCCTTCCTCACGATGAGTTGGTGCAAGCAATGCGTCGGCACGAACAGGAGACTGGGTGTAAGCTTGAGGGCGCCGGTGCGCTTGCGTTGGGCGGGGAGCAGTTGCTTCGTCGACACAACCTTCTGGATGATCCCTCAAGAGTTCTCAGCGTTCCCGTATTGACCGGCAAGAATATCGACGAGGCGCGATTTACAGCAGAGGTTTCGGCCGAGCAGCGCATGAACAAGAGGCTAAAACGGAGGCAGGGATTCGACGTGGTAATCCCTGAGAAGCCAGGGCAGCTCTTGCGCTTCTTAGAGACGGTCAAGGACTTCAACATCGCGAGCTTGACCTACGTGCGACGAGTGTATTCTCCGGAAGGACACCTGCGAGTTGAATTTGAAGTCGCGCACGACCAGGGGCGGGCGCTTGCAGATGCAGTCAGGCGGGCATTTCCGGGTTCAACTGAGTTGCCGCAAGGTCGGCACATGGTCTACCTGGGGGGTATCCGAGGAACAGAGGCAGGGTCTGAGAGTCTCATCCCACTCGCGGATCATCCCGGGTCCTTCCTGAAATGCATAAGGGAACTGACTGAGGCTGGTAATCTCGGCTCTGTGGACTTCCTCTTCTATCGAAAACCCTCTCGCAAGGGGGCAAAGTCGCAGGTGGTGATGGGGCTAGCGTCGCCGGCGCTCGATGTCTTTGAGTTCACCAAAAAAGTTGCGACTCCAAGGTTCCAATAGCAGTAGCGCTCGCTACAGGCGGTGTGGGCGGGGAGAGGTTGGTAGCAGTTATCGTGCGCAGCTGCTGCTTCTCTTCCCCCCGTCAGATTGAATCTTAACCGGACCGCGAGGACGCGGTCCCTCCCTAACGTTTGGCGCGGTCATTGGATTGATGGAGGGACCGCGTACCCGCGGTCCGGTATGGTAACCGCAGTTTGCCTACAGGGTCTTCATATCGATGACAAAGCGGTAGCGCACATCGTTCTTAATCATTCGTTCGTACGCCTTATTGATATCAGCGATTGCTATCATCTCGACATCAGACACGATCCCCTTTTCAGCACAGAAATCGAGCATCTCTTGAGTCTCGCGGATGCCGCCTATCATCGAGCCAGCAAGGGAGCGACGGCGAGGGATGAGTGAGAACGGGTGAACCGACGGTGCCTGCGGTGGCACACCAACGAGCACGAGACTTCCGTCGAGCTTAATCATTGAGAGTACCGAGTTTAGATCATGTTCAGCAGATACCGTATCGAGGATGAGGTCGAACGAATCTGCCGCCTTTTGCACCTGTTCCGAATCGGTAGAGAGGAGGAATGCGTCCGCGCCTAATCGCTTCGCGTCCGCCTCTTTTGATTTCGAGGTGCTGATAACGGTGACGTGGGCGCCAAAAGCCTTGCCGAATTTAACCCCCATGTGACCCAATCCGCCTAATCCGAGGACGGCGATCCTGCTCTTTGGACCAACCTTCCAGTGCTTGAGGGGCGAGTAGGTGGTGATGCCGGCGCAGAGCAGCGGTGCAACGGCTTTGAGATCAAGCTTCGGGGAAACTTTGAGCGCATAGCTTTCATCTACGACGATCTGAGATGAGTAACCGCCGTGCGTTGGGGTCTTCTGATCGGCCTCGGTTCCGTTGTAGGTGAATGAAACGTGACCGGCGCAGTACTGCTCCTCTCCCGACGTGCAGCTTGGGCAAGTGCGGCATGAATCAACGAAACATCCAACCCCTGCGATATCCCCGACCTTGTGTTTAGAGACCTTTGATCCAACTTTGGCAACCTTTCCAACGATCTCATGCCCAGGAACCATCGGGTAGATCGAGTTGCCCCATTCGCCACGAGCTTGGTGAATATCAGAGTGGCACACTCCGCAGTAAAGGATCTCGATCAAGATGTCGTTATCGCCGACCGCTCTGCGGTGAAACTCGAAGGGAGTAAGTGGACTTTTTTCATTCTGCGCGGCGTAGGCTTTAGTTGGTAACATGCGGACGGTCTCCCGAAATAAGTAGGCAGGTCAGAGTGTAGCCGCCATCGGGAACGATTAAAAGACAGAATGAGAAAAGGCTCGCTAAACCCAATCCCTTGGCTGAGTGAGAACCTTCAAGAGCTCTGCTTCGCGCGATCCTTCGGGGATTACCGGGCAGTACTCCCAGTGCACCACTGCTGGGAGTGACATGAGGATCGATTCAACCCGCCCTCCGGTCTGTAACCCAAAGTGGGTTCCCCGGTCATACAGTAGGTTAAACTCAACATACCGCCCTCGCCGCATGAGCTGAAAGTTCTTCTCCTTCTCCGTGAATGGCATCGCTTTGCGTCGTTCCACTATCGGCAGGTATTGATCGGGGAAGGCGAAGCCGAGGTCCTTGCTGAACTCAAGGATCTTTTCGAGGTCGACC
>JALRCK010000313.1 GCA_023262305.1 Deltaproteobacteria bacterium | reverse complement strand
GCGGTAGACAAGTCGTTCTTCGCCGATGGCAGAACCCTGTCGACTCGGGTTGACACCTACTTTGATCAGACACGAATCAACTCAGACGGCTCAAATAATATCAGTCAGGGATTTGCGAATCTGCGGTATGTGGATCCCTTCTTTATGGACTCTCAGTATGCCCTTACCGAGGAGCTTCGATTCCAGCGACAGGAGCAAACTACTCAAGAGTTCAACCTTGATCGGATGACGTTCGCCTCCTACCTTTTCAGACAATTTGATTCAGGGTTCACATTCACGGGAGGTCACTCCTTTACTCTGGACAATCTCCTTGACGTAAATCCTGGCGCAATCATAACACCGCTCGATGAAGGTCACGTGCGGTTGAGCTACCTCTCCGGGTTGGTCAAATTCGACCGGCGAGATGACCCCCTCACTCCGAACAGAGGTTACACATTCACTGTTGAACCTCGCCTCTCATTTCAGCAGATCGGCTCAGAAGCAAACTTCGCCGGTATTCTCGCCAAAACAACGGGCGTTGTTCCACTCGAGAGAATTCTCTCGTCTCGATTCTCCTTGGGGCTCGGTCTCTCAGGGGGAGTTTCTCAGCCGTGGGGCGACACCGTTGGAATACCGATCACCCAACGCTTCTACCTTGGAGGTCGAACAACCGTGCGTGGATTCAAGGAGAACTCACTCGGTCCCGAGGGGTCAGACGGCGCTGTTATTGGAGGCGACACGCTCCTTTGTGAGAAGAACCAATTCCAGTATCTCGTCACAGACTCTCTGAGCACTCACACCTTCATTGATATCGGAAATGTATTCCTGCGACATGAAAGCTTTGACCTCGCAGACCTACGCTCGAGCACTGGATTTGGATTCCAGTACATCTCGCCTATCGGACCGATCGGATTCGACGTTGGCTATCCCCTCGATCGACAGCCGAATGAGTCAGTGTATCGAATTCACTTTTCGGTAGGTAGCGCGTTCTAGTTCCTTTTTCCGAAACGTCCCTGACGTGAGTTTCAAAATGCGGTCTCACCGTCTTTCTGCAAGTGGACGTTTGCGTGACGGGCGTCACAGCCGTCGACAGTTGTGTTCTCAACGCCATGTAAGCCATGCTTCGGTTGACAAACAAGTAAGTTATTCTGAGCCGGGATATTGTAGGCACGTAACCCGGAGGGTATCCACTTGATTGATTTTACCTGTATCCTCTGTGTTCTCCGTGCCTCCGCATTCATTAGCCGAACAGCCGCGCCGTCCAGCGACACTTGGGGGGTTAAGAACTATCAGCTGCCGTTGGGTTGAGGACCCCCAAGACATTTGCCGACCCGGACAATTGGGCGTATGGTATTGTGGACCGATTACCTGAGCATCGGCATCTTTTGAATGACTCGACAAGTAACCAACTATGTCAACAGCGCCCCACACATCTGAACAGTCCATCAACCGAGCGTCGTTTGTGGCCTTCTTCGGAATTCTGATCGCCCTGTTTTACTACGGCCTCGGAACTCCCCTCATCACAATACTGTTCGGATATCTCATACTGCACTACCTCGGCAAAGTGCTCTCAAAGTATTGGTCTATTGTTGCCTTCACCATCCTTGTCTTTGTGTTGTTCTACCTCTTCTATCTCTTTGTGCAGGAGGCTGTCCGAGCGCTTCCTCAGACGGTTAATAAGTCGATGCCGGTGATCGCCTCCCTCGCCAAAGACTACGGAATAGAAACACCTTTCCAAAATCCCGAGGGGCTTAAGTCATATGTGCTCGACGCCCTGGAGTCCCAGCTGCACTTCCTCGCCCGCTTCGTGCAGGTTTTCACCAAAGAGTTCGTCTATGTGATCATTGCACTCGTGGCAACAACTGGTATCTTTTCAACCCGTTGTTTTGATCTCGGTCGAGATTCGTATCCCCTTCGTAATAACCTCTACACCTCTTTCACCGAGAAGCTTGAGGTGAGATTTGGGAATTTCTTCAAGAGTTTCCACACGGTCATGGGCGCTCAGGTGCTCATTTCGCTCGTGAACACATTCTTTACCGGACTCTTTATATATAGCCTCCACCTCTTTGGTGTCCCGATGCCCTACTCGTTTGTCATTATAATGATCACATTCCTATGCGGGCTCCTTCCGATCATCGGTAACCTCATGAGCAATACCGTTATCTTCTGTGTTGGATTGACCCAGTCAGTGCAGCTCGGAGTAATAGCGCTTACCTACCTCATCATCCTGCATAAGTTTGAGTACTTCCTTAACAGCAAGATTATTGGTGGACGGATCAAGAATCCGATGTGGCTGACCCTCCTGAGCCTTTTAATTGGAGAGCGCCTCGCGGGTATCCCGGGGATGATTCTAGCACCCGTTATCCTCAATTATTGCAAATTAGAGGGGTCAAAAATCGAGGTTGCGGGCGGAGATGCAAAAAGCGCGTAACTAGCTGCTTTTATTGGCATATATTAGACACCCCTGCGTTAAAAATTGCGCACCACCCCGCAACTTTTTTCACGTTTTTAAAAATAGTGAAAACCTTCTTACACCCCCTGCATCATACCAAATACGTTTCGAGGCTGCGCATTCGCTAGCCGTGAGCAGTACGCTCACACTAACAAATGTTCGAGCTCGGGCTGGTTTTAGAGATAAAGAAAAGTTCTCTGGGGTAATTATGTTTAGTACAATCGTAACAGATGATACTGGATCAAAGTTAGCGGTCCTCGAAAAGGTTAAGTGCCTTAACGATATCAACGCGACAACGGACATCATCGTCGTCAGCACTGACGCCCAGCCTGCCGAGTGGACAACTGGCATCTGGTTGCAAGCTGCAACGATGGTAGAGGGTCTTGCCAAGGCAGCCTCGTTGGCCGCAAGCAAGCGCATCATCGTCATGAGCTCAGCTCTCACTTTTGAGCCAGCTGACCTTGCGCGACTTGTTGCGGAGCTCGATACTCGACAGATTCGCGAGCACACCATCATCGTTTCTCGCACCGAGTCTGGAACTATCGAGATTCCCGAGCTGGGCGCCGACACAGTTCTCAACTCAATCAGCAAAAAGGACGTGTGGCCACTCACTGCAGTCGCCACAAGCCGATTTGCCCTGAGCATGATCGGTGAGGAAGACGCTCAATCGGTGACTGAGTACTTGGCGCAAGCCCTGATTCGCTCGGTAGCCGATGGGGACACGATTCGTCAATCAACGATGATTGAAACCGCCATCTCGGCAGCAAACCTCTCGGCTATCGCCAAGCTGTCGGACGAGGCTCGTGCTCGAATATTGAAGACTGCAGTTGATGCCTTCAACATCGAGGAGCTCTTCCCGCATCACAACTGGATCTCGTACAGCCAAGAGAGTGCCGCAGCATCGTATCACTCCATCGCTGCCCTGTTCCTCCGATTCGGAGAGCCAGAGTCAGCCGCTGAGTGTCTCGATTGCAGCGAGCGTCTTGAGGAGAGCCCTCGTTATTTCGCTCTTCAAGGTCTCATCCACAAGCAAAAGGGAGAGACACTCGGAGCAGTAGCGAGCTTTGTATCGAGCCTTCAGTGCTACGAGGCCCGAAAGGTTGACAACGGCAAGCACTACCTGACGTTCAAGCCGAGCAACCTTGAGGTCATCAACTCACGGTTGGTGGATGGACTCAATGCTCTCAACAAGCGGGATAATGACAGCGCTCTGAATTACTTCTCAGAGGCGGTGTTCAACTTCGACCCGTTCTACGCTGAGCACGGAGTTCTTCCTAACGGAAAGACTCGTTAAGCTGAAGTATCTCTCAACGAGCGAAAGCCCGGTGTTTGCCCCCAGCAGACACCGGGTTTTTGCTTTTCGGTGCATCGCTGCTCTCGCTTGACATCGACACAGTAATCCCCAAGACACATCATCACGCCGAGGAGGA
>JALRCK010000312.1 GCA_023262305.1 Deltaproteobacteria bacterium | reverse complement strand
GGCTTCCGCTTCATCAAAGGATCGGTCCCCCATGAGTACGAATCCAAGCACCGTATCGGCGTACCACGAACGGGATGGCATCGCCTCAAGGATCTGGCGAGCCTCCGGAACCCTTCCGAACATAAAGAGCACCTCAGCGCGGCGAGCGGTCAGGGTCTGATCGTTGGGGTCTGCTCCATCAAGTGCAGCGAGGGCACCATCGAGGTCTCCCCTCTCTTGGAGCGCAAGTGAGCGTGAGAATCGTGCGGCAGAGCTATTCGGATTTAGCTTAGTTGCGGTGGCGGATTGCTCGCGAGCACCTTCGCCATCTCCTTGAGCAAGGCGGACGAGCGAGAGTGTCGATGCAGCAGCGGCTTTAACTGAGGTGCTCTCGCCTGTCTTCTCGCACGAGGAGAGTATGTCAGAACCCCGAGCTATATCCCCCTGTGAGATGAGTATTCGAGCGCGAAGAACTGAATCCGAGTCGCAACGCCCCTTGTGGGAGTGGCTGAGCAGCCGCAGCGCCTCGCTCGTTTT
This sequence comes from Deltaproteobacteria bacterium, assembly GCA_023262305.1. GTDB lineage: Bacteria > Bdellovibrionota_C > UBA2361 > UBA2361 > OMII01 > OMII01. Next base: position 3,350 of record JALRCK010000312.1, on the reverse strand, counting down.
GCCCTCTTGAGCGAGAGTGAGGGCCCTGTGCGCGGTAGATCCAGGAGGCAAACCGAGGTCGCTCCCTGATTCAAGGAGTGGAATGAAGGCGCTCCACTGTACCGAACGGTCGGATTGAATGAGCGCATACACTTCGGGAGCCTTCCCCTTGGAGAAGCGCGCACCCTGACCCCCTAAGAGAGATGCTGTACCACCAGGACTTGAGCCTTGAACTGAACCTGTCAGCATGTTGATGGTAGTCGTTGTCTTATTCGTGGTGAGGGTGAACTCAGTACCGCGGATCGCGGCTGTGACGTGCTCGGTCGCAACGGTCGGATGCGCTTCAGAGTGGCTAAAGAAGTGCAGTGCTCCATCAACGAGACTCACCTGCTGCTCCCCGCTCGGGAACTTCATGCGCGAGCCTGACGCAAGCCGAATGTACGAACCGTCTGCGAGAGCGAGGGCGACGCGCCCCGGGTCGTTTACGGCGATTTCGTCCCCCGCATTGATCTCCATCGCCTCTGCAGCGGGAAGCTCCTTACCCTCCCGGTGGATGATAGCTGAACCTTGGAGCGAAAATATCTTAGCGGGTGACTCGGCATCTGCGGTTGCCGTAGTGAAGACCGTAAGTGAGAGGGTTACAAGGGCGATCAGTTTCTTCATGGCGGTACCGGGGAGAGTTAACGCGATGGCGCGAGCTTATCGCACGGTATTCGGTCTTCCTAGCCGGAATTTTCACCGGGTCTCCCTGCCAGAAAGAGCCCGAATTACATGCCTCGCGCCATCGTTCGCGGGGTGGTAAAAGGCGGCTTATGAAGTTGTGGGCAAAACTCGGCATATCGCTCGGTATTGGTATCGTAACGATGGTCATCGCGAGCACATCGCTCGTTGAGGACCTCGATTTTAGGGTATCGGACCAGTGGTTACGCCTTAAGGGTGTTGAGCGACCGCCATCCGGGGTGGTCGTTGTGGCTATCGACGAGCCGAGTTATCGGGAGCTCAAAGCCTCCTTTGACAAGCCGTGGCCGAGAGCCTTTCAAGCTCGGTTACTCCAGAAGCTCAAGGAGTTTGGGGCTAAGCGCGTAGCTTTTGACGTGCTCTTCACAGGCGCCTCCTCAGACCCGGCTGCGGATCAGCAGCTCGCCGACGCCTTTGCAGGTATCCCCTCGGCAATCGGGGTGGAGTCGACCATTCGAACGATCGGTAATCAGGGTGGTGGCTATCAGGTTGAGGAGCTCGATCGTCCTTACGAGCCCTTTCGCAAGGTCGCCCGTGAAGCGTTGGTTGGTCTAAAAGATGTCAAGGGGGTCATTCGGCACTTCCCGCAGCCACGCTCCGATCAGGAGCGAGGGTTTCCTACCCTCTCTCAGGCCGCGGCCGGTCTTCAGCCAGGCGCGGCCGGGTTGCCAGGTCCGCGCGACCTTATTCACTACTACGGGCCAGGCCGAACGATTCCGATCATCTCATTCTGGGAGGTGATTGAGGATCCGCTTCCAACTACCAAGGAGATGATCAAGGACGCAATCGTATTCGTTGGGCTCCTGATGCGTTCGGACACCGGCGGAGCACAGAAGGACTCGTATCAAAACCCTTTTGGTCCGCCGATGGTCTTCGGAGTGGAGGTTCACGCGACCATCGTAGCGAACCTTCTTGAGAAGAGATGGATCTCTCGCCCCGGCAAGGGCATCGAGATCGTAGCACAAGGGCTGCTTATGGCAGGAATCGCCTTCGGCTCACTCGTAGCCACCCCTGTCTTTCTCGCACTCGTTACGGGCGCCTGTGTGGTGGTGTGGTGCATCGCCTCGTTTGTGTTGTTGGGGCAAGGTTTCTTTTTGGCAGGAGCCGCGACCGTTTTGGTGTTTATGCCCCTGACCGTGCTTGTAAGTGCTCTCGTTTCATATGTCTCGGCTCGCCGAGCTGAGGAGAGCCTTCGTTCAGCCTTCTCGCTCTACGTCTCTCCTGAGATGGTTCCAAAGCTTCAGCAAGAAGGGGGCGCTTTAAAGCTTGGTGGTGAGAAGATGTGGCTCACCGCCATCTTCACTGATATCGCTGACTTCACCTCGATTACCGAAGATATGCCCGCGGAGCGCACCTCTGAGATGCTCAACGCGTACTTCACCGAGGTGATGGAGGTGGTATTCAAAAATCAGGGTACCCTGTTGAAGTTTATCGGAGACGCCATCTTTGCAATCTGGGGCGCACCGATAAAGATACAGAACCACGCCGAGCTCGCATTGCAGACGGCGCTGGCTATCAACCGAGAGGTTGAGCGGTTCAATTCTTCCCAGCGATTTCCCCCTTTGAAGACACGCATCGGTGTTCACACCGGTCCAATGCTGGTTGGCAACCTTGGTTCAGTCAAGCGATTTGATTACACCGCTATCGGTGACTCGGTGAATCTTGCCTCGCGTGTGGAGGGATTAAACAAGTACTTCGGCACCTCAATCCTCTTCACCGAGGCTACTCGCAAGGATGCCGGAGGTTTTGGTGGGGCTGTTGCGATCGCTAGCGTCAGGGTCAAAGGGCGCAAAGAAGCGGTGTTGCTCTATACGGTCTTTGATCCCCCGCTTGCTCCTCACGTTGTAGAGGGGTGGAATTCCCTCTACAAGTTATTCTGCAACGCTGATTTTGCTGGTTTTAACCGAGAGAGTTCGGGACCTGCGAGCAGTGAGCCGAGGTTGGCTAAGGTCATCGAATTATACAGGAACGAGGTTTCCAAATACTCGGCATCTCCCCCACCCCAAGGATGGTCGGGAGAGCTCGATTTCGACCATAAGTAGTCTAGGGGGTTCCTTTATTAAGCTGGTAAAACCGCGTGCCGATAGTACGCCATGGTCAGGCGGGCATCGGCATCATATTGTGGAGGGTATCGGTATTCGGAGTTTCTCACTATGAAGACGGTTTCTGGAAAGCTAGCCCCTGCGTTTGCCCTTTCTCTCTCCCTTTGCATGGCCCACGCTCGGGTATGTTTAGCGCAAACCTTGGTCCCCTCGATTCCCTCGCAGCTCTCGGTGGGGGTTGGTGGCACCGCACCTATTAGCGATAGCGATAAAATAGCGCTGTCTCCGAATAGCGGCTTGGCGGTTTTCGAGTCGGCGGCGAGCAATTTAGTCGAGGGTGATACAAATCAGGCAGTAGACGTGTTCTTGCGGGACGTGAATGGGGTGATTGCCCGACAAACCGTTTCAGGTGACGGTGTGCAGGCCGACTTGGGAGGATCTTCCCCTGCGATCAGTCAGGTGGCTCCCAACGGAGCGTACGCTGTTGCATTCGTGTCCAACGCTACGAATTTGGTCGCCGGAGTATCAGGTGGACAATCCCAGGTCTACCTACGGATCCATCCGCTTAATAAGACCATCCTGATATCTCGA
>JALRCK010000311.1 GCA_023262305.1 Deltaproteobacteria bacterium | reverse complement strand
GTAGAGACCGCCATCGGGTGCTAGCCCCTGAAGCACAGCTTCGCGCCATGTGTGCTCCAAGGAGGAGTTCCGTGTTGAATAGAGCATCATCCTCTTACTCCTCACTCACGATCGTTGCTCCAGCAGAGTTGATCTGTGAGACGTAGGGTTTGGAGGCGATGCCGAGGTCGGCGAAGGCTCGTACCATGGCGGCGCCGACCGTTGTTGCGATTGACTCGGATTGGGAGAGGGCAAAGAGTGAGGGGCCGGAGCCAGAGATGGAGCATCCGGTCGCGCCTGCTGTTAGAGCCGCGGCTTTGGCAGCGGCGTATCCAGGAATGAGCTGAGCTCGTTCCGGTTCAACGATCTTGTCTTCGAGTGCTCGACCCATCAACTCTACGTCGTCGTGGTATATGCCGGCCACCAGTGCGGCTACATTTCCCCACTGCGAGATAGCTGACTCAAGAGACACCGAGCGTTTCAACACCTTTCGCGCGTCCTGAGTTTTAAGCTCAAGTTGAGGTGAGATTACTGTAACCCATGGTGCAGATGGAGTTGCGAGGTGAATGACATCTAAGGGGTTGTAGCTCCGAATCAGCACAAATCCACCAAGAAGAGCTGGAGCAACGTTGTCGGCGTGGGCAGCTCCGCACGCTACCCGTTCACCCTCCATCGCAAAAGGCAGGAGCGCTTCGCGCGAAAGTGGGGAGCCAAGGAGCGCATTGGCCGCAACCACTGCTGCTACGGTGCTGGCTGAACTTGAACCGAGTCCGCTGCCGATCGGAAGTCCCTTGCGAAGGGCGAGTTCAATTCCGACTGATGCGTACCGGTCTGGCTCCCGCTGTTGGAGTTCCTTGAGGAGTGCTTGCACAGATACTCCTGCGGTGTTTCGATCGGGGTCCTTGCTTAACGCCCCGCCATCTCCCGAGACCTCTGAGATCATGACGCCGGGTGTGCTTGAAGCTCGTGCGGTGACAATGTCTCCTGGCTCCGCGATCGCAAAGCCCAAAACATCGAACGCCGAGCCGACGTTAGCGACAGTGGCGGGTGCAAAGACGGTGACAGAGCGCATAGAGAGACCCTAACTTGCTATTCTAATGATGTCCGCGAACACGCCGGCAGCGGTAACCTCGGCCCCGGCACCCGGTCCCTTCACTACGAGAGCATTTGGAGTATACCGTCTAGTCGAGAACGACACGATGTTGTCACTTCCAGAGAGTGCGCAGAATGGATGATGGTTGGGGACTGACCGCAGGCCGATCTCTGCCCGTCGCTCGACGCAGTCTATCAGAGCTCCAAAGAAGAGGCGCTCTCCGCGCTCTCGTGCTTGCGTTGCGAGGTGCTCAAAGTGGGCGTTGAGAGTTGGGAGTCTTTCCATAAACTCATCGAGCGACCACGAGAGCGCCTCAGCTGGAAGGAGTGGGGTGATTGATATGTTCGAGAGCTCGAAGGGGAGCCCTGCGTTGCGGGCAAGGATAAGTACCTTTCTCGCCACATCTGCTCCCGAGAGATCGTCGCGGGGATCCGGCTCTGTGAAGCCCAGCTGCTTCGCTTCTTTTACGGCATCGCTGAAGGAACGACCCGCAGCCATCGAGTTAAAGATGAAGCTCAGCGTCCCCGAGAGGACGGCCTCAATTCGATGTACCTTGTCTCCGCTTCTGACGAGATCGCGGAGAGTGCTTAAGACTGGAAGAGCAGCGCCAACGCACGTCTCGTGGAGAAATGGAGTGCGACGCTCACGAGCAGCCGACACGATCTGATCGTATAGTTCTAGTTCAGCAGAGATGCCGCGCTTGTTCGGTGTAACCACGGCGATATTCTTCCTCAGCAGCTTTGCGTAGAGCTTCGGCATCTCATCGCTTGCGGTGCAATCAACAAAGACGCAGTTCGGGAGGTGCGCTGAGAGGATGTGGTCCACAAAGTCTGCAGGGACGAACGCAGGGCTCGAATTAGACAGCTCGACCTCGAAGGAGAGGGGATCATCGCTCTCTTTTGCGAGTATCATCTTGCGACTGTTCGCGATTCCGCGGAGCTGGAGATCGAGAGCGAGGGATTCCCGCAAGATCGGATGTTGCGCCTCTAGTTGCTTAAGAAGCGTGTTCCCAATCAATCCGGTTCCAACTATCCATACATTGATCGTCTTTGCGCGATGTGAAAAGAACTCGTCATGCAGAGCATTCAAAGCCTTGGTCTCATCATCGTGCGAGATTACCGCTGAGATGTTGAGTTCTGATGATCCTTGAGCTACCGCCACGACGTTTATGGCGTTTGAGCCGAGCGCTGTGAAAACGCGCCCCGACATTCCCGGGGTCTGTCGCATCCGCTCTCCAACGACTGAGATGATCGCGAGATCCTCCTCAACAACGAGAGGTGAGAGGAGTCCCGCTTGAAGTTCAAGAGCGAATTCCTCGCCCACTGCAGCTCTGGCCGTATCTATCGAGCTCGGATCTATCGCGCAGCAGATGGTGTGTTCTGAGGACGCTTGAGTGATGAGGATGATGTTGATTCGGGCAGCGGCGAGAGCCTTAAAGAGGCGCGCTGCGGTCCCGGCTACCCCCACCATACCACTTCCTTCCAGCCGGATCAGCGCGATGTTGCTGATCGAGGAGATTCCGGTGATTGGGTAGGGGAGTGTCGCCGCATTTTCTACGATGCGAGTGCCCAAACTGTCAGGGCGTAATGTGTTCTTTATGACGAGTGGGATGTGCGCGTCGATCGCAGGCTGCATGGTTGGTGGATAGATGACCTTTGCGCCGAAGTGGCACAGCTCCATCGCCTCTTCGAACGTCACCTCGGGTATCGGGAACGCTTTCGGGACCTTTCGGGGGTCAGCTGTGAGCATTCCATCTACGTCGGTCCAGATCTCGATCTCGTGTGCGTGTAGGGCAGCGCCGATGATCGAAGCGGTAAAGTCTGATCCTCCACGACCGAGGGTGGTTGTAAGCTCTGAAGTAGATCTTCCGATGAACCCGGTGATGATCTGAAGCTTGGGGTGCGAATCAAAGTAGGCGCGAGTTGCATCCTCTGTCTTTTGTTTCTCGGGGCGAGCATTTCCAAAAGAGTCGTTGGTCCAGATGATCTCACGCGCGTCGAGCATCTCTGCGTCTACTCCACGTGAGATGAAGGCCTCGCTGACGATGAACGCGGAGAGGCGTTCGCCAAAGCTCATGATCAGATCGAGCGTTCGGGGACTACACTCGCTTACAAGGGTGATCCCCTGCAGCAGATCTCCGAGCTCGTTCAGGGTCACCTTCGCGGATGCAAGCACGCTGCTTCGTCGAGCGACTGGGACGAGCGCTTCAATAGCTTCAAGGTGGCGCTTCTCAAGGTTCAGTAGGGGGGGCTTGTATCCATCACTGCCTTGAGAGGCCTCTCTGGCGAGCTGGATCAGGGTGTCGGTAACCCCTTGAAATGCCGATACAACAACCCCACGGACCTCCCCAGGTCGGTATCTGTTTGAATCTGTTACGAGCCCTACTATGGATTGAATGCGCTCGGGGCTTCCAACCGAGGAGCCCCCGAATTTAAGGATCTTCACAAGTGTCCTGTTCAACGAAAGAAAGAAATCCTACCTCATTTAAGGAGGTTATCACGGACGTCTGGGGCAAGAAACGGGATAATAGGAGGGGGATGAATCGGGGTGAAAGGATTTGAACCTTCGACCTCACGGTCCCGAACCGTGCGCTCTAGCCGGGCTGAGCTACACCCCGATATTCCTGAATAAGATACGGGGATTATCTGGTTCTGGCAAGCACAGGGCCGAGCTTTGTCTCAAAAAGGCTCGATCAACAGGCTACAGATCCAAATAGATCTCCCATAACCCCATTAGATCTGCCTGCATAGGTTTTGGGTTCATTTTGTTGGTGGATCCCCTCTGCACGGCACGCGGTGTGTATGG
>JALRCK010000310.1:2617-3892 GCA_023262305.1 Deltaproteobacteria bacterium | reverse complement strand
TTGCGCCACTTGAGACTATGAGGTTATCTCCGTGCTCATCCTTTAATTTCTTTAAGTGCTCGCGTAATGCCTCAGTCGCCGCGCCAGCCGCAGCTTTAAGAGCTGGGTCTGCTTCAAGCTTTGCCGGAGACCACTGGCCTGAGAATCCAGCGACACCGACAACGTGAAGCCTCTGTTGCTCTTTGAGCACCTCAAAATCGAGCGCCGAGACGATCTGCGCCGAGGTTTTCGAAGCGTACTGCTCAGACAAACTTCTGCGCGCCTGGGCTCCCACCTCCTGGGATGATGACCCAGCTGTGGTTGTTGATTGTGGTATTTGGTTGGGTTGCATAGTTCCTCCTGAACGATAAGGTAAACGTGATACTTCGATCGTACGGAGGATGTGGGTCGCAACCTAAGGCTATTGAGCGATCGTGGTGACCTAGCCTACGAGCGAAACAACCTGCGCTAGCTGCGTAGCGCTGATTACTTCACTCGACAGCTGCGAGCCGCTCCATACACCAGCGATCTAGACGTACTCTAGGATTGTGAATTGTCGTGAAATATCGGTACCGGGAGATGCGCTACGAAATGCAGATAACCGCGCTCCAAAGTCATTACATGAGGAGATACGACACGTTCCTGGAGGGAGCCGGTACATGTTCGTGCCATACGGCAACGCAAAGATACCCGAGATCTGGAAACGCTGCGCAGGATTTCAGTTTAATCGCTTGTCTATCGTTCATGGCAGAGGGGCAGGGTCTCAAGCCGGCTGTCAGGACCTCGTCTCCTACCCGCACGCGCGCTTGTTACCCCCCGCAGAAAAGCGACCCCCATCACCACCTCACGAGAGGCTATTGAGGGTCGGTGCTCTTACCTATAACCGAGGGTACGGCAACTTTTCTGCCCTGGTAACTTATTGATTTTGATAACCTCCCTGCACTGACAAATCTCTGCTTTGAATTTATCGACCCCGAATGTAGTCCTCTGGTCGTATCTCGTGTAAAGTCCGGCAGTTAATTTTGTCCTGAAAGGAACTTCGCTATGAAAATGCTTGGAACGCTGCTCTCCGTACTCGCCACGGCAATCTCCATCGGCGCAGTAACGGCATCCGCTCAAACGACTACTACCAATAAGGTATGGACGATCGACGAGATCCTCGCTGAACGCGAGACACCGCTCGAGATTAAGAGTCCACGTATGTGTGACGGCAACCGATTCAAGCCGTGCGTGTGTGCACCTGATGTAACGAAGCTTGTACAATACCGTCCCTCGATCGCTCAGTGCGGAAAGAAC
>JALRCK010000310.1:0-2607 GCA_023262305.1 Deltaproteobacteria bacterium | reverse complement strand
CTGGTATCGTGATGTCGGGATCAAAGTATCTCAAGGCTTTCAGCGTTGTGGTTCGTGACCGAGAGAACCGTGACCGATGGCCTTTAAACTTCCCTGCTACGGGCACCGGCTGGGGCGGCTGCACCCTCGCTCAAGCAAAAGCTGGTCTCGGGAAATGCAGCGCATTCAAGGTCCAGAAGATTATAAAGGTCGACAACGAGAACGGCGACGCTGAGGTTCACTGCCTTGGGGAGAGTGGCTACCACCCTCTCATGAGGAAGATCTCGCGCATGACAGTTAAGCTCAAGGATGTGCCGGGCTCTCATGCAGATCCCCTCGAGCGACTCTGCCTCTACGGGGCAACGAAGCCGCTTAACTAGCCCCTACTTTGCTCGTTTAAAAAGACAGGGTCTATCTCCAGTGGAGATAGACCCTTTTTTATTGGGCACATTGACGCCATCACAGACTTTCCAGCGACTTTTGGTCAGGTGAAGACTTCTTTACAAAACGACCGGCGAGAACACTCTTGACCACATCCGCCGCTCTCGCTGTCTTCTTGGTACATTCTCTCCTTTACAGGCTAGCAATTTTCCGGATTACCCTACGACCCGAGCTCCCGAGCTCGCGTACAGGCCGCGCCTACAGCCTCGCGGACCGAGGCATCAGCTTCCCTCTCGGAGAGAACTGAAATGGCCGCCGCAGTTGTACCTTGAGGGGAGGTCACCCGTCGCCGCAGCTCAGCGAATGTGAGCGAGGACTGCTCAAGATACAGGGCTGTGCCACGAAAGGTTTGCAGCACTATCGCGTGGGCATCCTGTTCGGAGATGCCAAACTCAATAGCAACTCGCTCAATCTGCTCGCCCAGCCAGCAGAGGTAGGCGGGACCACTCCCCGCGACGGCTGTGTACGCATCTATCAACTCTTCCCGCTCAACACGCCACCGTTTCCCCAGCCGAGATATGAGCGATTCCACATGCTCAACATCCAGCGGAGTTAGAGTGTTACCGCAGTAGTAGTAGCCAGTGGCGCTCTCGTCTATCGACGCGCCTAAATTCGGCATTGCGCGGACGATTCGCCTCGTTTTGAAAATTCCAGCGAGGGTATCAACACGAACGCCCGCCATAACCGAGAGGATCACCGCATCAGGGGAAACAAAGGGCGCGAGATTCGAGCATGTCACAACAGCGTCTTGGGGCTTCACGGAGAGAATGAGCAGATCGCCACTCTCAACCTTATAATCAGCCGAGAGCTCGGGAGCGACGTGGCAACCGTGCTGCGCCTTGAGCGTCTGACGGGTCTCCGCATTACGCTCCACCAACACAATCTCTCGAGGGGAATACGAATGCGTCAAGCTCCGTGCTATCGCGGAGCCGAGATTCCCTACTCCGACGACTACGATCCTCATTGCCGCCGGCCCCGCTCAGCGTTCTCCACTTCGGCAACAACGCCCTCCTCAAGACCGAGGAACCTCTTCATCTGATCGACAAGGACTTGGTAATCGCGAGGGTCAGCCATGTTCAATCGATACTCATTGAGCACCTTAATCTGGACATCCTTGCTCCACTCATTCCACGCCTGAGCAGACACCTTCTCGAAGATCACCTTGCCCATCTCACCACCGAATGGGGGCTTTTCAAGACCCGGGAGCTCTTTCTTATACTTGGAACACATAACAGTTCTCGACATACATCCTCTCTTGAAACATCCATGCCCGGGGCTCTTACGAGGGCCAACATCGGGGCAGTTTAGAAACCACGTTGGGCGTGATAATCTCACGGATCCGCGGCCGTGTCATGCCTAGTCTCAACGATCCGCGCGTATAAGGAACCGTATGTTTATACCCCTCGGAGACGACAATCGGGGTCGAAAGCGAGTGCCCCTCATCAACTACGCGCTGATAGCGCTCAATAGCTACATGTGGTACCTCCAACTCTCGCAAGGGGAGAGCTTTACCGCGTCCTATGCGGCAATTCCTTTGGAGCTGGTTCAGGGGATCGATGTAACAACAACCCAGCATATCCGAGTCGATGGCGAGCGCTTTCCAATACCTCAAGCTCCCGGTCCCCACCCGCTGTGGCTCACCATCTTTACCGCCATGTTCATGCACGGCTCCTGGATGCATCTGATCGGAAACATGCTCTACCTCGCTATTTTTGGAGATCAGGTCGAGGATAGATTAGGGCACATTAGATACCTACTCTTCTACCTCTTTGCAGGAGTGGTTGCGACGCTCACTCAGGTGTACGCCGATCCAACAAGCATCGTGCCGACCGTTGGTGCCTCAGGTGCGATTGCCGGTGTCTTGGGCGCATATCTCATTTTGCATCCACACAATCAGGTCAGAGTTATCTGTTTTAGCAACATCATCGCGCTACCAGCGGCGATCGTTTTGGGAATGTGGATCGTGATCCAATTTCTCGGACAAGCATCAGCACAAGCAGGGCTCGGTGGCATCGCGTATCTCGCTCATATCGGAGGATTCGTTGTTGGATTTGCGACAGGATTGCTTCTTCGAGTCACTCGCCCTTCCCGCCGCGCTTAACAGGGTGGGAAAGACGGTTGCTGCAACTGATTGGCAGCGCCTCTTGAGCACCTCATGACTACTACCGATTGTGACGAACTCCTGCG
>JALRCK010000030.1 GCA_023262305.1 Deltaproteobacteria bacterium | reverse complement strand
GCTTCCAGGGGGCGCAAATAATGAGGCTTGCTCAGAAGCGACTCGCATCGCTGAGCGAAAGAGCTTTCCATCAACCACGCGGTCATCCTGACGCCGACGCTGATCGATCCTAGAGCGAGTCTCTTGAAAGAGTATCTTTTGCTCCTCGGATATTCGGGCGCGGCCAGTCATATCCTCGGCAAATCGGAGTGACCGCGCCGAAAAAAAAGCCGTTACATAGTTGAGGGGAACTCCCATCCGCTTTGCGAAATCGGATACCAACTCTAGCTTTGCGACCTGTTCAAGCTCTTTTGAATGCTCTCTCACCAGGCGTTCGCCCTCTGGAGAGATGTAGAGACGGTTGTCTCGACACAATCGAATAATCTCTGGTTTGTCGGAGAGCTTGGCGATCCTCTCTACGGTGTTTCGGTGCACTCCGAGCTCCTCGCTCAGTACAGCTAAAGGCTTCCATCCAAGGATTCGTGGAAGAAATTTCGGTACAAGTGAGAGCGCCGATTCCGTTGTGACATGCGATGATGATTGTGGCGTGTTGATGAGTTCTCGCCGAGCTACCAGCTCCTGAAGATACGAGTGACGGGCCATCACAAGGGTGGCTACGTCCTTAACTGCGAGACCGGTCCCATCGCGACTAAGCTCGCGCATCTTCTGCACTATATGCGAGGCCGGGGGAAGCGATAGCAACTGAGCGTCCCAACGGGCTTGACCGGTGAAATGTTCGTGTGTGTTGGCGCGAGGCATAATGAAAGAGCAGTGATTTTATTAGGGGGGCACCACAGCCCAATAGGGGAGTGAGGATCACGCTGCTCGCGGGTAAAAGCAACGGGTATTGATGGAGTATATCCAAACAGAGACGGTTTATTCCTCATTCGACCTGATAACGACCCTCTGTGCGAGCGAGGACATGCAGGGCCGTCTGTACCAAGGGCTCCGCGAGAGCAAAGAGGGGAGACAGCGGGCGTTACGAATATCCCATACGTGTCACAGGGTAGAGTTGATAGCCGAGTTGTAGGGAAGCGGGGGCTATAAGGGACTGAGAGCGTTCGCGGCTTGGTCCCTAGGATGACTACTGGTAGCGGCTTGGGGAGTGCGATATGTTCCGCGCATGCGTGCTCGATACTGGATTCTTCTCTCAGTCGTATGCATTGTGGCGGTCGTACTCAATTCTTCCGTCCTTCGTGCTGACGACGTGCTCCCCAACGAGTGGACTCATAAAAAAGTTAAGGCAGGGGTGTACGCCGATGCCCCATTCGCGATTCCTGACCCCGAGATGGAATGGAAGGGGTACTCAGTTGATCTCCTCGCCAAGATCGCTTCGAGGGTAAACCTTGAGGTTGAGTACGTTCGTTATGAGACTTTGCCAGAGCTTTACGCGGCTATCGGTCGGGGTGATGTTGAGATCGGAGTTGGTAATATTCTCGTCACAAGTCGTGGTGTCGAATCTCTCGAATTCACTCAACCGATCATGGATGGGGGATTTCGGATTATGGTCTCTGGGGAGAGAGCTCATTCCCTCGGCCGACTGTGGCGGGGGCTCGTCAAAGGGGGGCACATTCAACTACTGGGGCTGGGCGCTTTCCTCGCCGTGGTAGCTTCCCTTGGCGTGCTTTTATTTTTGAGGCTCTTTGACCCACAGTTTACGCGGCACTGGCGTGACGGCTGGGCAGAGTCCTTCTACCACGTCATGTCGGTAATCATGACGGGTAAAACAAGCTATGCGGGGAACCTTGGTAAGGGGTGGCTCGGAAAGGTCATAGCCGCGCTGTGGCTGTGTTTCGGTGTCGCGACGGTCGCGTATGTGACATCGAGTGTAGCGTCAGTGATGACTGCTAACACCCTTACCGGTGACATTTCAGGTCCTGGCGATCTACCCGGTCGGACGGTAGGAGTCATTGAGGGGAGTCCGGCGGTGCGATACATGTCGAATCACGGCGCTGTGTCTGTGTTGTACAAAAATCTTGATGACGCGGTAGTTGACCTGGTAAGCCACAAATTGGACGCGATCGTCTCGGACTCAAGCTCTCTTGAATATTATGACCTCCTTCACCCGGAGATGAATGTAATTGAGGTAGGGGCTCTCTTTGAGCGACGCCACTTCGCCTTCGCCGTTGGAACGCGGTCAGCTGAGATACGTCAGAGGCTCAACATCGGTGTGCTCCTCGTGAGAGAGAGTGGTGTGCTTGACCACATTCAGTCTCAGTGGTTTGCTCGGTAGTGGAACAAAACTGGTAATACCTTCCTAGTTTGAGAGGACAACGCGGTTGCCGAAAAGACCGTGTGCCGATGAGACCTCGCGTCAATGAAGGCGAGAGTAAGCGAATTCCAGTGCTACCCTTTTATCAAGAGAGCTTGAGAGAGCTCTAAAAGAGTGCCGTGCAGCACGGTATGTTCGTCATCCTCTCCGATGACAACGACGTTAGCCTCAGGAGAGATAGTTGAGCTCAGCTTTGAGAGCGCCGCGTGGGTAGCAACGAGAGCGTGAGCGGCGGCGAGAGGGCCCTGTTTGAGCATTCCAGCGACGAGAGGCTGAGAGAGGAAGCTAGACGCGAGCTCCGAGAGTGGCACGCTCCCCGCAAAGTAGATGTTGCCCCTCACGTAGTGAGGCTCAAACTTGCGAGCGACCTCCCAAAGGATCACTGAAGAGCTGCGATCGTCTGCGATGTCTTGGGGATGACGGCGATCGCTTGTGACCACCACAACCACTCGCACATCAAAGGAATCAGACTGGAACCGTTCGCGATATCGCGCGTACACGGTCTCTCCAATCCCCTGCATCGATGAGGTAAGCGCATTCCATGTGGTGGCCGAGGAGAGCGTCTTCCCGAGCTCGCCAAGCATATCAACGGCAGGCTGTAGAGTTCCCGCGTGCGCTGCGTACACCCCTGGAGCGACGTGTACGAGTTTGGGAGCTGTGACCGGGTACGACGCACCACCAGAGGCATGGCTCTTTGAGCCGAATGAGTCAGCGAGGAGCGCTAGGTACGAGAGCTCTTGGTGGACAAGAAAGATAGACACGATGAAAAACTAGGATGAACGTCGCCCGAAATCAAGGGCTCCCTGAGAGGTGAAGTTCCAACGTGGCTGTTGCAGAGCGGTAAACGTCCTCAGCTCAGGATAGCCACCAAGGCTCCGCACATGCACAGTCCGGCTGAGACCGCCCGGTGAAGGTAGACCTCCTTCCTCCACCCGTGCAACATGACCTCAAATATGAAGACTGCAGAGATCGTCGTTTGGAAGATGATGTAGGTAGTCGACATTTCACCTGCTGCGAGAGCTTTGATGCCGAAAGCGTAGGACGTTGCATCGAGAACCGGAACGATCAGTACTACACCGTGGCTGTCGCGGATAACGGAGGGGACCTCTCTCAAGTCTCGCCACCCGATAATCGTGTAGATAAAGCCGGGAACCACGAAGCCTGAGAAGAGGATGATGAACTCGGAGGGAGTGTTCGTGGTGAGTTGCTTGGTGATTATCATCGCAGTCGCGATGAGGGCGGCACTTGCCAACTTGAGCCAGAATCCGTGAGACGCCTTGGTGAGCGCTCGGCGCGCCTCGTACAAGATCCCCGCCGCGATGATACAGGTTCCAGTCACTTTAGAGAGGGAGCACGCTTCATGAAACATCAAGAGGCCAGCCGCAACTGAGACGATGAAGGTGAGTGTGTGGAATATCTCGCCTGCCGATGCGTCGATGTGTTTCATAGCCCAGATATCGAGGAGGGCGGCGAGGCTAAAGAGCGCTCCTGTTGCTATGAGGAGAATAATCTGTTCCTGCGAGAGGATTGAAAGATCGGGTAGGCCAAGAAATGGAAGGAGTACGAGGGCTCCACCGATGTGGTACAGGATTAAGGTTCCCCAGGCGCTCGTGCTATTGACCGCACAATGCTTGAGTGTGAGTCGAAGAAGCGCTGTAGCGATGACCGAGAGGAGCGCGTAGAGCAAGCCTTCCATACAACCTACCTAACCAACCGGGAAGCAGCGCGAGGTATTCGCGCCACTTGTCCTAACCGGTAATCAGGTGTAGCGAAGAGTTTGCTTCAGCGTTTGTGTGCTTTGGAGGTAGAGGGGAGGTCGGTAGGGGCTCTTCGTACGAGAAGCGCTGACGATAAAAAACCCCGCCGCGGCACTGCCGAGGCGGGGTTAGAGACTCTCTTCCCTTAAAAAGGAGAAAGAGTTTAGTAACGGTAATGCTCAGGCTTGTAAGGTCCTTCCTTCTTCATGCTCAAGTAATCCGCCTGTTGTTGGCTGAGCTCTGTCAGCTCAACGCCAAGCTTCTTGAGGTGCAAGCGAGCAACCTTCTCGTCGAGGATCTTCGGAAGAACGTACACACCCACTGGGTATTGTCCCTTCTTCGTGTAGAGCTCGATCTGAGCGAGGGTCTGGTTCGTGAACGACGTCGACATAACGAAGCTCGGGTGCCCAGTCGCGCATCCAAGATTCACAAGGCGTCCGCGAGCGAGAACAACGATAGCTCTTCCATCCTTGAAGACGAACTTATCAACCTGAGGCTTGATGTTAACCTCAGTGGTATTCTTCTCAAGCCAGGCGATATCGATCTCGTTATCGAAGTGACCGATGTTGCACACGATAGCCTCGTCCTTCATCAACTTGAAGTGCTTCTCGTTGATGATGTTAACGTTTCCAGTGGCTGTGACGAAGATGTCAGCGATCGGAGCTGCGGTCTCCATGGTCACAACTTGGTAGCCTTCCATAGCGGCCTGCAAAGCGCAGATAGGATCGATCTCGGTGATGAGAACTCGAGCACCGAGGGTCTTCATCGAGTGAGCTGATCCTTTTCCTACATCGCCGTAGCCAGCAACAACAACAACCTTGCCAGCGACCATGACGTCGGTAGCGCGCTTGATGCCGTCAGCGAGCGACTCGCGGCAACCGTAGAGGTTGTCGAACTTGGACTTTGTTACGGAATCGTTAACGTTGAATGCTGGAGCCTTGAGGGTTCCTGCCTTGAGCATCTCATACAAACGGTGAACTCCTGTGGTTGTCTCCTCGGAGATTCCGATGATGTCCTTAAGAAGATCTGGGCGCTTGTTGTGGACGAGCATGGTGAGGTCACCGCCGTCGTCGAGGATCATGTTAGGGCCTTTGCCGCTAAAGTTGAGCGTTTGCTCAAGGCACCAGTCGTACTCCTCAAGGGTCTCGCCCTTCCATGCGAAGACCGGGATGCCAACAGCAGCGATAGCGGCGGCAGCTTGATCTTGTGTTGAGAAGATGTTGCAGCTCGACCAACGAACCTCAGCGCCGAGTGCGATGAGGGTCTCAATGAGCACAGCTGTCTGGATCGTCATGTGGAGCGAGCCAGCGATGCGAGCTCCCTTGAGAGGCTGTGCCTTGCCGTACTCTTCACGGAGTGCCATGAGTCCTGGCATCTCCTTCTCAGCTATAACTATCTCTTTGCGACCCCAGTCAGCGAGGGTGATATCCGCTACCTTGTAATCGGTGAAATTGCTCTTCATGGCTTGTAACATAATACGGTTTCTATCGTTAAAAGTGCACCTCGCCGGTGAGGTGGCTATTGACCTGCCGATGGTATACCAGGAGGGGGGCACCTACAAGCGATAGAGCAGGGAAGTAGGGGGTGGTGGGATAAAAGCGTAGTTATTCGATTTTCCCGCATTTTTTCGAACCCTTTGCCACCCAAAAGCAGAGCTCAAGGGGTGCTAAGGTTGCGGAGAAAAGGGCTCATGATGAGAAACCTTTTAGGCAACTAGTCCTGAGAGGCGGCCGAGGGAATGGGGGTATTCCCTCGGCTGGTTCCTCTGTGGACGCTATTGCTGAGGGTTGCGGTCCTCGGCGTTGTCTTCCCGGGTCGGACCGCCGCGCTTCAGCAGTTCCTCCCGGAAGACCTTGAGGACCTTGGGCGCATCGATCCCGATTCGGACCTTGCCCTTAAACGTCTCGACCACGGTGATGACGATGTCATCACCAATGAGGATCTTCTCCCCAACCTTCCGAGCCAAAACCAGCATAGTATTCCTCCTGCTGCTGGATTGAGAGAGAGTCTTGTGTCCTTGGTCATACATGACCTTAGAAAACCACAGACTCTCAGCGAAAAAACCTTGCTCCTGTGAGCCCTTCTCCGCCATACGAAGAGGGGAATAGACTATCGAATATGTGATCCCTAAGGAATGGAAGGGGCGCTATTTTTTTGCCGTTTGAGGCTTTTGAATTCGAGCTAAAGTAGCCTCAAACGCCACAAAAGCCTTCTGGTAGTCTTGTAACGCCTCTATCTCCCGAACCTTGGCATCAGCCGCGTTTTGCTCGCGCAGGTTGACGAAGATAAGGTTGCTGTCACCGAGCTCAAACCTCTTCGCTTCGCCTTTTGCCAGGTCATCAGCGGCTTTCACCTCCTGGGCGACAACGTCTACTCGGTTCTTTGCGATTTCAAGGGCATTGAGGGCGTCTTGCACATCCGTTCGAATTCGCTCTCGTAGGAAGGTTTCAGTAAATTCCAGCTTCTTCTGGCGAGACTCATAGTAGTCGATCTTTCCGCGTTGGGTGCGGGTCGCAAGCGGGATCTCGATGCGTAGACCTGCTTTGACCTCAGGCTCCTCAAGCTGCGGATTACCGGTGCCGTAGTCGTTGTACGAGAACACTCGCAGGTCGAGCCGCGGGAGCACCTGGTTGCGAGCAAGGGTTAGTTCAACTTTGTTTTGTTCGTGTTGAGCCTTGATGTTCTTAAATTCAGGGCGGGCCTCTGTAGCCTCGGCGATCGGATCTGGGCTGATGTGAGATGGCGCGAAGAGAGGTAGCGGAATCCTCTCAAGAGCCTCAAAAGAGGAGACGTCCTTCGGACGGGCGTTTCCATCTCGGTAGAAGAGCGAGAGCGCGTACTCAGCGCTCTTGACGCTCCGCTCAGCGGAGAGAAGTGCTGCTTGGCGCTGGAGCACGGCGCGCTGATTGTCTACCCTATCAAAGTCCGGCAGGTCGCCCTTGTTGACTCGCTCCCTAATCTGTCGGTCTCGCTCTTCGGCAACCTGCAGGAGCGTCCTGAAGACCCTGATCTTGTTGCGCGCAGCCGTCCAATCCCAGTAGGTTAGTGCCGCAGCGCGAGCTAGCTCGATCCGCCGCTGCTCGACGAGTGAATCGGCCAGGACCTGACCCGACTCGGCTTTGTTAATGTTGGCACGGCGGCGATCGATAGGTCCGTCACGCAGCAGCGGGACCTCTACGCCAATACCTGTTTCGCCCGCTGAATTAGTTTCATACCAGTTGTCGTAGATGGGGAACGAACCATCACCGATTCGATAGCCGCCGACTACTTTGCTTCCGTAAAATTTAAGTGGCTGCTCCACATACGCCGATCCGTAGTTGCCGGAATATCCTCCCGTAACGTACGAGAGCGCCTCGCCCTTGATGCTGGGGTCAAAAGCGCCTTCCGCTGAGAGAAGGTCAGCGTCGGCACCGACCCTCTCTTGCTTTTCAGCATTGAGGGCTGGGTGGTACTGAAGGGTCGCTCCGATAACATCATCCAGTTGCAAAACACCCTCAAGGCGGGGCTTCGTCGCGGCCGCTCGTTGCGGTCGCTCACCCTGACAAAAAGAGATCGGGGGGAGAGAGAGCCCTATGAGTAGTGCGACGATTTTCAGAGAGCGGGGGAGAGCTGTCATGACCTCTCCTTCTCGCTCCCGCTAGCTTTTGTCGTGGGCGACGTGCTCCTCAGAGTAGGCGGAAATCCATTGAACTGCCGCCATAGCTCCCACCCAATCGTCACCGTATCGAGCAGCACCCATCCTATTACTCGAACTCCTTGGCGCAGGTATGAGGCGCTCGGCCACTCCTCTCCCTCTTCAGGGAACACGATCACTCGAACGGTACCATCCTCTCCCGCGCCAGGATCAATAACTCCAATCACGCCTCCAAATGTTCCAACAGCTACAGATGGCCACCCAGCGAACTGCACCGCGGGCCACCCTTCAAATTGGAGTCGAACCCGACGACCCACCGAGAGCAGGGGAGCGTCGTTGCCGCTTACTGTGAGCTCCACAGCCCGGCTTGCTGTTTCGGGGACGATAAGCGCGAGCTCTTGTCCCGCCTTTACCATGACGCCACCTTGCGGGGCAAAGATACGTTGAATGATACCATCGCGAGGGGCAACGATTGATTGTGACGCCTGTCGAGCTATTCGCGTTTCAATCCGCGCCAATTCGGCGGAGGCCGACGAAATCTCCGAGAGGTATTTTGCATACTCTAGCTCGGCCAACTCCGCGGAGCGTTGTGAGCTCAGTCCGGACTGTACAAGAGATCGCTGTCGGTCGAGATTTTTGCGGGACGTGTCCACCGCGCTTTGTGCCGCGTCGAGCTTCATTTGTTGGGCGGCGCGCTCTCGCTCAAGTCGAGAGAGGATATCAGGATCGATATCAGCGACGTCCACGATGCTCTGTCCCTTTCTTACACGGATTCCCTCCTGCACGAACCACTGTCGAATGATTCCATCCACAGGAGCGGTGAGCTTTTGGGTTCGCTCATCCGGTGAGTACGCTGAAACCTTGCCAACGCCACGCACGTTTTGAGTCCAGGGAGCGAAGACCATGGCGAGAACCGTTATGGCGATAAAAGCGGCGACGAGAAGCGCGCCGAAGCGTAAGCTACTGTGGGAGCTCACGAGGTTCGGGGAAACAAGTGTCACCCGAGATCCCGAGATGACCTCCTCTAGGGTAAGGTAGTCCTCATTTGAGGAGAATGTTCCGACACGATCGTCATCAAACACCATGGCAGGCCTCCTTGGCAGCGAGAAGCTTAAGTTGGCCACCCCGAAGAGCGTAGCTTGTGGAGAAGTGGCGCGCGACATTCTCCTCGTGAGTGAGGACGAGTAGTGACCAGGGGGCGCGAGGGCCGGTCAGCTCTTGGAGGAGTCCCGACACCGTGGACTCATCGATACCATCAAGGATGCCATCAAATATGATAAGTCTTGGCTCCATCAGGATAGCGCGGGCGATGACGAGCCGGGCCGCCTGTCCGCGGGAGAGAGGCTCTGCTTGACCCTGAAGCACCGTTTGTAGGCCGTCGGGGAGGGCGTAGATGTCCTCAAGAATTCCTACCATGCTGAGCGCGTCACGGACTTTGCCAGAGGGCAGTCCGGCGCTTGAGAGCGTTAGGTTCTCCTCGATAGTTCCATGAAACAGGTCGATCCCTCGAACAAGAGCGATCTCACTTCGAAGCTCCAGCGGGTGAATCTCCCTCACGTCGTGCCCATCGATCTCAATTCGTCCAGACTTTGGGGATGAAATTCGATACACACAATCAGCAAGAGTGCTCTTACCCGTTCCGTTCAGACCACAAATCGCCACTTTCTCCCCAGCTTTGATATGAAGGGAAAGACCATTCAGGATTGGATCGATATTGTTGTCGTGACTCACCACGAGATTTGATACCTTGAGGCTCGCGGGTTCACCCCCGGGCGAGAAGAATGAACCAGACTCCCTCTCGTACGGAACATCGAAGAGAGCGTCCAGCTTCGCGACCGACGCGCACAGCTCGTAAAATTTGTCGAGGTATCGCCCTAGCTTTGCGACGCCAGTAAGGATGACTCCGATAACGAGCTCGGCCGCGACCAGTTGCCCAAGGGTTAGCTGCTGCTTGATAACGAGCCAGCCACCGAGTCCCAACAAGAGGGTGTTTGCCAACACCTGAATGGTGACCGACCCTATTATCTGCCTCAGAAGCACCTTAAAGTGGCGCGCCCTCCAGGTGAGGTATGAGCCGACAAGCTGGTCCGCTCGCTCAAGCGCGAACGCGTCGCCTCGATTCGATTTGAATAGGATCGGTACTCGGGCGAGGTCCTGAAGCCAGGTGGCGACATCGTACTTCGCGTCAGAGGCGCGGATTGAGGTCCTGACGGCTCCCATGCCGAGCGGAGTCACCAGCAGCACAAGGCAGAGGGTAAGGATGAGAGCGAAGGCCAGAAAGAATGGGTGGTAAAACGAAACTAGTACCAAACCAACAGAGACTTGGAAGAAGAGAGCCACGCCATCGAGTAGGAGCGATGATACATTTTTTTGAGCCGAAAATGTTTCGAGAAATCGTAGAACGTACTCTGGTCCGTATTTGATGCGAAACTGTTCGAAGGCGACGTGCGGAATTCGCTCGGCGAGAGCGAGGGAGAGTCGCACGACCAAACGACGCTGCAGGATTTCAACCACCACGAGTTGCAGTATCCTCAACACTCCAGAGAACAAGAGGACTCCACCCACAAGGCAGGTTATGACCACCAAAGGTTGAAGGACAACGCCGAACGTTACCGAGTTCACTACGGATTGGACTCCGACCGGAATCGCGAGTGAGCAGAGCCCCACGGCGAGCGCGTAGAGCACGATTACCGCGATGTCACGAGACTCTCCGTGCAGAAGCCGAACGACTCGCATCGCTATCTCGAATTCACTTCTTTTCTCGTGTGCCGCCATGAAATGAGCCTCTGAAGTATCGTATTAGCACGCCTCGTACTTTACTTGTCCCTGACCCTCCATAGCCGGCGTACCACTTTGGCCGCCTCAAGCACCTTGGAGCTGTTTTGGTTCTGCATCTCAAGAAGCTGAAATCCGTCAACAAGCCAGCGGGCAAGCCACACATTACTGAGGTGGTACCGCACGCTTCGTCCATCTCGCTCCGCGATAGCAATTCCCTTCGTCCTGAGTTGGGCGAGGTGTTGTGAGAGCGTCGACTGTCGAAGCTTCAACTTCTCCCCAAGGGTTCTGACGTCGGATTCATGACGACCGAGCTCCTCAATAATTCGAATTCGATCCGGATGAGCGATAACCGCCAAGATATCCGCGAGCTGTTGGGCCACAAGTATCTGTTGGGGCATGGTTGAGTCTCCTGAACAAGCGACCAGCGCATCCGCGGCGATTGTTTATTATAATAGCCTAATACCTATATATACAAATATCGGAATATATGGATGCAAAATCAAGGGAAAAGGTTCCCGCGCTGAATTTAGTCAACAGGCGTTTCCGGCTCAATTGAGGGGGTTATGGTGTAAGTGGGACCTTTTTGGCTTTTTGCCATAAAGCTTCAAGCTCGGTCATGGAGAGGGCATTCAGCGGCGCATCCGGACGCTCCTCCTTGGCGATTCGCTCAAGGGTCTTGAAACGGCGCGCGAATTTCGCGTTGGCGGCCGCGAGCGCCTCCTCAGCGCTGAAACCGAGATGGCGACTCTCTTGGGCGAGGGTGAAGAGAAGGTCCCCGAATTCCTCGTAGACGAGCTCTCTGTCAAACGTTCGTCCGGCGCGATTGATGGCTTGGTTGTTGGGATCAGGGAGCTCCTCTAGAAATTCCGCGAGCTCCTCGCGCACTTTATCAGCGACCCCTTCCGTTGATGTCCAATCAAATCCCACGCGAGCGCACCGCACGCCTATTTCATGACACTTCATCAGGGCGGGCATCGATCTCGGTAGCCCATCGAGGAGACCCTTCTGTTTTTCAGGCTCGCTAGCACGCTCCTGCTGCTTGATCGCCTCCCAGTTTTTGAGCACTTCCTCTTCGCCGCTGACCTTGAGGTTGCCAAACACATGAGGGTGTCTGCGAATAAGCTTGTCGGTGATTCCTTCAAGCACTGTCGCAAAGGAGAAGCGGCCCTGCTCTTCAGCGATGCGC
This sequence comes from Deltaproteobacteria bacterium, assembly GCA_023262305.1. Taxonomy (GTDB): domain Bacteria; phylum Bdellovibrionota_C; class UBA2361; order UBA2361; family OMII01; genus OMII01. The sequence goes on along the minus strand of JALRCK010000030.1, from coordinate 1,492 downwards.
GCGTAGAGAGCAATTATCGACATAAGGTCCCCGAGCTCCTCTCGCACGCTCGCGTCTGACGCTTCGACCGCATCAGAGATCTCGTAGGCTTCCTCAATCAGGCAGGTCCTCAGAGATTCAAAAGTTTGCTTGAGGTCCCATGGGCAGCCGCACTGTGGATCTCTTAGCCGGGCTATGACATCGAGGAATGCGGTTAACGCTTCAGAGGCCTTGGTGTTTGGGGATGGTTGTGACATGCGGGCACGGTACCACTGGGGAAGGGGTTCTTCAATAAACACGTTCTCACTGATGTGCATCTGTGCGGTCGACTGAAAGGGTGTGGTTTCCTAAGGCACGGGAAATTGGGGAGGGGCGACAGTCACTGGACCTACGTTCAATCCATGCCGTCAAAAATATCATGCACACGCCGACGAAACCGACTCCACACCCGGGCTTGAGCAAGCGCGATTACGTCTACCTGACTCGCCCCAGCAGCGCGTAGCGTGTGCGCCGCCGCCGCGATAGTTGCCCCAGTGGTAATAACATCCTCCACCAAAAGGATCCGTTTATTGGAGATGATCGAGGGGTTTCGTAGGCTAAATAGTTTGCGCACGCCTTCCAATCTCTCGGAATGGGTTCGGCGAGCTTGCGGGGTTCGCGATCTGGTGTGTTGTAGGGCATGGGAAATGTGGCAGAGGGGGAGTGTGCGTTGCACCACGCGCGCCATTTCATAGCACGGATGGAACGCGCGCTTTTTGATCATGTGAGGGGATGAGGGGATAGGCATAATCAGATCCCAGGACATCTCCGGAAAGAGGTGCGGAATTGATGCTCTCAGCAGTTGGGCGCCATACCGCGTCAGGTAAACGCTTGGCTTGTATTTCATGGTGCGAATGAAGTCTCTAGAGACCTCTCCATATTCCCAAAGAAATCTTAAGTGATCCGTTGGGGGAGGAAAGAGTGTGCAGGTAGGGCACTCTTCAGTGCTTACCGGTGAAGGAATCGGGGTGAAGCACCTATGACACCTGTCGCTTGACACCGCCCCTGGAGGGGGATGACACCTCCAGCACAGAGAGGATCCTTTCAGCGGGCGAGTGCATACGAGACACTCCCGTGGAAAGAGGACCTCGCAAGACCCTGAGAGCAATGTCGACAATTCCTGCCACATGGGAATTAGTATCGGGGACTGGGGCGAGAAGTTGTGGAGAATTTTGGTCCCTGTCGCGGGGCTTCCCCTGCATTCCGCGGTGTAACAGGTTCTGTCAGAGATAGGAGAATGATTGCCAGTGACGAACGTTTACTGTAGAGAGAGAGGGTCGCGACACAGAGATTCTGCATGATATTGAATTGGTTCACTCGCTCCTTGCGCCTTCGGTTAGTGACAGTTCTACTCCTCACCTTATCAGTGCTGGTAGTCCCTGCGCTCATCATCGTTTTTACGGTCTCTCACTATCAGTCTGAGAAAGCCATTAGCGCGCACATCGACGCTGAGTTGGGGAGGACGAAGCTCGAC
>JALRCK010000309.1 GCA_023262305.1 Deltaproteobacteria bacterium | reverse complement strand
GAAGCCAAGTTCGGATAGAGGAAAAACTGGTGCTTCGGGGTCCAGGGGACCACCCCTGGTCGGAATCCGAATCTTAGCGAAGCCAAGTTCGGATAGAAGAAAAATGGTGCTTCGGGGTCCAGGGGACCCCCCTGGTCGTCATCTAAATCTTGGCGCAGCCAAGTTTGGATAGAGGAAAAACTGGTGCGCCAGCAGGGATTCGAACCCCGGACCAAGAGATTAAGAGTCTCCTGCTCTACCAGCTGAGCTACTAGCGCACACTCATGGACATGAGGTGACGCAAAATACGCCAACTCTTAAACTAGATCAAGTTTTTGCCGCCCTTGCCTACGAAGAAGTCCTTGGAATCAACGGGGGGCATCTGCTACCCTCCCCCCATGCAATCAAAAGAGATCCTTAAGTTTTTCTTCGAAATGGGCCAACTCTCAAGGGTTAAGCGGGAGGGGTGGCGGCTTCTGGGGATGGAAAGCCCCGAAAGTATCGCTGACCACTCACTTCGGGCGGCTCAGATCGGTTGGGTTCTAGCCAAGCTTGAGGGGTACAAAGACCCCAATGAGGTGGCTGCCATGCTCATCTTTCACGACATCGGGGAGACCCGGATCGGGGATATTCATAAGCTCGCTAACAGGTACATTACTGCGGACGAAACCACCGCTGTTCAGGAACAGGTTTCGCGCCTGGGCACCGCCGGCGATGAGATTCTCGCCCTCTGGCATCAAATAGAGGACAAGAGCACCGAAGCTGGGATTATCGCGAAGGATGCCGATCTCCTGGAGCTTGCCGTCCGTGCCCGTGAGTACATCGAGCGTGGATACAACGATGCGTCGGAGTGGTTTGAGGCCGCTCGACAACGACTCAAGACGAAGTCAGCCAGGGACCTCCTTGAGCAGCTTCCCAACGTTTCGTCTTCAAGTTGGTGGCACGGATTGAAAAAGATCGACTAATGACGACTGATCAGGCGCAACAAACAGAGACCCTTCATGGGACCGTTGATCGCGTCACTTTCAGAAACTCGGAAAATGGATACTCCGTTATCCAAGTAACGCTCGACCATCCACCCGACCGGGTCACCGTTGTTGGGATGTGCCCGAACGCACGGGTAGGCTCTCACGTCACGATGACGGGGAGCTTCATTGTGCACGCAAAGTTTGGTCGACAGTTCACACTTCAATCACTCGTAGAGACACAACCCTCAACAGCAGAAGGTATCGAACGATACCTCTCCAGTGGATTAATCAACGGCATAGGGAAAAAAACTGCTGAACGGATAGTAAAAGAGTTCGGCAGCTCCGCCCTCGACGTCATAAAAACGGAGCCCGACAAGGTCGCTGCGCTCGCAGGTGTCGGCAAAAAGAAAGCCGAGCTCCTTCAGGGCGCACTTGCGGCACAGACCGAGTTCGATCAGATCCTGCGATTCCTCGTCGAGCATAAGATATCCCCCAACCTCTCGGCGAAGATCTACGAACGGTATAAGAATAAAACTATCGAAAACATCACCAACGATCCCTACACCCTGGCGCGTGACATCCGCGGGATCGGATTTCAGACCGCTGACACCATCGCGCTCAATCTAGGGATGAGCCCTTACGGAGCCAAACGCCTCAGAGCTGGCATTTGGTTCGCCTTGGAGGATGCCTCAGATGAGGGGCACTGCTACCTGACTCGACAGGTACTCCTCGATCGTGCACGCACCCTTCTCGGCGTCGATGAGACGCACAACTTAGGGGACCACCTCGACAACCTCCTCTCGGAAGGGGACCTCACCGCGTACGGTGAGGGTATCTTTCTCAATCATTTTGCACGCGCAGAGGACTCAGTCGCGCGGTTTATCGCCGAACGTACCGAACCACGAACCCATCCATCGTTAAGCGGCGATGCCGTTGCGCGATGTATTGAAGAGGCACAGAAGAGCCTCGGTGTGACCCTCTCACCAGAGCAGCAGGTTGCGGTGGAGTCAGCAGCACACTATCCGCTGCTAATAATCACGGGAGGCCCCGGGTGCGGCAAGACAACGATCATCAAAGCTCTCACCGTCCTGTTTGAGCGCGCAGGACTTGCCTTTGCGCTCGCCGCGCCAACAGGTCGCGCGGCGCAACGGATGTCACAGGTTACAGCCGCGCCAGCGAGCACTATCCATCGGCTCCTCAAATACGATCCGATCACCTCAGATTTCGTCTTCAACGCGCGAAACCCCCTCCCCCATGATGTACTCATCATCGACGAGGCTTCGATGGTGGATATCATGTTGGCACGAGATCTCTTTGCTGCCGTACAGAAACGAACAACCCTCATCCTCGTTGGGGACAAGGACCAACTCCCCTCCGTTGGACCGGGGCGAGTGTTCGGAGACCTCGTCAGCTGCAAAGATATTCGGGTCGTCGCTCTCTCTAAGCTCTTCCGACGCGCCAATGAGTCTGCGATCAACTCAGTCGCATACATGATCAACACCGGCGAAGTCCCTACGATACCAACCCCAGATGGCGTCACGAAATCAGACGCATACTTCATCCAACGCGACGACACGGATGAATCGGGTCGCTTAATTGAGAGCTTGGTCGCTGATCAGATCCCCAAGAAGTTTGGATTCTCAGGCGCCGAGATCGCTGTTCTCACCCCGTCCAATCGTGGTCCGGTTGGCACGATCGAGCTTAACAAACGAATTCAAGAAAAGCTCAATCCACGGGCATCACACACCGAGGATGAGATCCTTGAGATCGGTGATATGACTTTCAGAGTGGGAGACCGCGTCTGCCAACGGGTCAACAACTACAAGATAGATCCCACCGGGGTGTTCAACGGGGACATGGGCACCATCTACTCCGTTGATCGAGAGGAGCAGCGCCTCACCGTCGAACTATGGGATGGTCGCTTGATCGAGTATCCTCGTGGGGAGATCGGGCAACTCTCTCTCGCCTACGCAGTAACCGTGCATCGATCGCAAGGGATGGAGGTTCCTTGCGTGGTCTTTGCGATCGATAACTCACACTTTACCCTTCTTGAGCGACAGCTCGTGTACACCGGCGTCACTCGCGCAAAAAAGCTCCTTATCATCGTTGGCTCTAAACGTGCTCTCGCGATAGCAGCGAAGCGCGCACAAACAAAGCGGCGCTGCACACTACTCCTTGAAAGGATCTCCTCAATCCTCGCGCCGAATCAACCAGAGCTGATTCCATGGAATGATGGGTAGGTATGGTCTCGCCGGCGGGCGAGGATAGTTAGAATCGTGGCCTTGAAACCACCTACGATCACCACTGCGTTAACGTGGGTATCACTTCACAACTTGATTAAGGGGTGCCGACTCTGCATCGACGCTCCGTCGCGCATCTTCGGTGGCTCGGTGCTCATCCATGGAACGATGCCGTTACCTGACGGCACAGGATTGAGGAACGCTTGGTGAGGACCACGACCACGCTCTCGCTCAACGCGCTCCTTCTCAGCGGTGGCGTGAGTGAGGTTGGCGAGATCCTCTTTGATCCACGGGTGACCCTTTGGTCCATCAACAGAGAAGGTTTTGGGATCGAGCCCCTTGGTAGGGTCAAAACGCGACACAACCGCGTCTACGCTCACATCAGCCCCCAACGCGAGGGAGGTTTCCCCCACAGCCCCCGAGGCGATTCGCTGCACACCCTCGGCAGCACTCGCTATCGTTCGGCGAAGAGCTTCCCGACCGGCATGTTCAAGGGATGGAAGAGAGGATTGCAGCGCAGGAAGTCCCACATCCGCCACTTTTTGAAGGCGGTCGACAACTTGAACGACCTCTGCGAAAGCAACCATTGGGCAAAACCGGGATCAACAACTCCTCTTCCAGAGTACAATCACCCAGGGTCCTAACGTGGGATATTTATAGCAGGGTGGTGAAAAATGGTTCCGTCGTGAGCATTTTGAGAGTTTTGACGAAACG
>JALRCK010000308.1 GCA_023262305.1 Deltaproteobacteria bacterium | reverse complement strand
ATCTCAGGCGTTCCAGCCTGGATGTTAATCTTCTTCGACAAGCTAAACTCGCTTCGACCAGAGGCCCAGGGCAAGATCGGAAAGATCTATGAGAATCTGGAGATGGTCGTGCACGGCGGCGTAAACTTTGCCCCGTATGTGGATCGATTCCGAGAGCTTCTTTCGGAGAGTCACGCCGAGCTTCGCGAGGTGTATCCAGCGAGCGAAGGCTTTATCGCTGTCGGGGATCGAGGCTACGGCGATGGACTACGCAATCATTCTCACAACGTGTGCCGGACTGTGGTCGTACGTCATCGGCGATACGGTCCGATTCGTTGACACTGTGACACCCCGTGTTCTCGTCACGGGAAGAACCTCCTACTACCTCTCCGCTTTTGGCGAGCACCTGATCGCTGAAGAGATAGAGGATGGAATCGCTACAGCAGCCCACGAAACCCACACTGAGGTTTCGGACTTCACCGTTGGTCCAGTGTTTCCTGACGGCGCCGGAGATCTCGGAGGACACATCTATATCGTTGAATTTGCGCACTCACGCCCCTCTCCTGAGCTCCTGACTCAATTCCAGTCGGTGTTGGATGCTCGACTGTGCAAACGAAATGAGGATTATGAAGCCCACCGGTCCCAAGGCTTTGGGCTCAAAGCCCCCCACATCCTCCCCGTTGAGGCAGGATTTTTCGCGGAATGGATGCGGAAGAGAGGGAAACTAGGGGGGCAGAACAAAGTTCCGCGAATTATTACCAATCTCGATATGCTCAGAGAAGTAGTTGATTTTGCTAGGTCTTTCAATCAAGGCGTCCGAGCGACTGCGTAGCATCGAGAGCCAATCACCCCTTTTTGCGACTCATTTGCACAAGGAGGGCGGTCGCGAATACACTAGGGGTATGGCGCCCCTGTCTCTACTCTCTTTCATCCTCGTCTATCCCCTGGTTCTCGCCGGAGACGGGTGCATTCTGATCGCCATAGCACTTGTGGCAACAACAGGAGGCAACCCGTGGGTATGTGGCGCAGCGTTCGCGTTCTTTCATGCACTCTACTCAATTTCAGGGATGCTGCTTGCAGCCGAAGCCGCGCACTACTCTGAAACCCTCGGTAGCGTGATCGCACTCGTTGGAACACTGATCCTGCTGAAACATTTTGTTCATCACCGACTTCATCACGGTTCTCACGGCGATTGCAGCTGCGAACACCACGCCGTTCAGCCGATCACCACTCTTCAAACGATCTCAACCGCAGCGGCTCTCTCCATTCATGCCCTCGCCGCTGGTCCAATCTTGAGCCACATGAGTGGAGTGACCGAGAGAGCAACCCTTGCAGCGATGCTCGTCGGCGCATCGCTTATCGTCGGCACACTTATCTCACTGGTCGTTCTTGTAGGAGAGTCACGCCGGACAGCTATCATGAAGGTGCTCGATTCTCTTCCAGGCGTGGTTACCGCGGCACTCACGGCGATCGCCTGCTATGCGCTCTTTCACCTTTTTGAGCATACAGTGGAGCCCTCTTCCGGTTTGATTCTCGCTTTCGCAGCGTTATCGGCGGTGATGTGTTTGGGAGCTGGGTACTGGATGCACAACCGGTCAAGCCCCGCAGCGAGAGGGAAGACGCCCCTCGTTCAGCTTCCAACTCGAGCATCAAAACACTGAGGACGTCATGAAAAAGCCCTCTTCACGACTGAACGTCATCGAGCAAGACTCTCCAGAGAACTCCTCTGCGGAGCAGCTCATCGAAGCTCTTCGCACGAAAGGATTCCGCATCACCAAGATTCGCCAATCGATGATTGAAGCTTTAGTTGCAGCGAGCCAGCCGGTCTCGGCACCTCAGCTGCTTGAGCAGGTGGCTCAACAACACCCGTCGGTCAACAAGACAACTATATACCGCGAGCTCGACTTTCTTGCTGACAACAAGATTCTCTCCGAGATAGACATCCTCGACGGCATGAAACGGTATGAGATCCTTCATCCGGACCACCATCACCACCACCTCGTGTGCACCTCGTGCAGAGATATCCAGTGCGTTGAGGTGCCTCACCACGACTTGCACGCTCTTGAGGGGTCGATTCAGAAAACCCATAATTTTACTGTGCAATCTCACGTGCTTGAGTTTTTCGGACTGTGCGGCAAGTGCTCATAAGATGAGCCGATATTCCGCGCTAGCTCCCTTTGCATACAGGACCATTTCATTTACTATCAGCTGTCCTGCGAGAATAGTCTCGCCCAGGGAGACGAGTCGAGATCATGAACACCAGCGGTAATCCTCTTCATCCGGTCAATCTCATCAAACAACTCGCATTCTGGGCTATTCACCTCGGCTGCCTCCTTGTGATTTGGTCAGGTTTTAGCTGGGTAGCTTTCGCCGTGTGCGTAGCCCTCTACGTTATTCGAATGTTCGGAATTACTGGCGTGTATCACCGCTACTTCTCGCACCGCAGCTACAAGACAAGTCGGTGGTTTCAGTTTGTCCTTGCATTCATCGGCGCAACATCAGCTCAGAAGGGACCGATCTGGTGGGCTTCCCACCATCGTCATCACCACCAGTTCTCTGATACCGAAGAGGATGTGCATCCACCTCGGATCTACGGCATGTGGTGGGCTCATGTTGGATGGGTCTTAAGCACACAGTTCGTTGAGACACGTTGGGAGCTTGTGAAGGACCTCGTGCGGTTCCCGGAGCTTCGACTCCTTGAGCGTCACCACATAGTTCCCCCTGTGCTCCTCGGAATCGCGGTTACGGGGCTCGGGTACTACTTGCAAGCGAACTATCCTGAATTGGGTACATCTCCACTTCAAATGTTCACATGGGGTTTCTGCATCAGCACCACCCTGCTCTATCACGGAACCTTCTGCATCAACTCACTCGCTCACATCATGGGCAAGGCGCGCTTTAAAACAGGCGATGATAGCAAGAACAGCTTTATCCTTGCTCTTATTACCCTCGGCGAAGGTTGGCATAACAACCACCACCGATACCCAGGCTCTGAGCGACAGGGGTTCTACTGGTGGGAAGTGGATATCTCTCACTACACCCTCAAGGTACTCTCTTGGTTCGGGCTGGTATGGGACCTGCGAGAGCCACCTTCCCGCATCTATGAAGAGGCGATTGAGCGAAAAGCTGCTCTCTCGGCGTAGTTGTTTCCGCCTCTTTTGGCGTTACGCCACGTTACCTGCGATTCAATTTGAAAGAGCATGTCATACCAGGACCACGAGTCCGGGGTCCGACGAGGCAACCGATATCTCTATACGCAACGTCGAGGTACCGTCTCGTTCACGCCCCAAGCCTCTATTTTCATTGAAAATTCTGGTGTGCTAATCGCCGAGCCCTGCACTAGAAACCTCGCATCTTAACTACTTGATTCCCCGCAGCCTCATGACGCCCTGCAACTCGCTCAAAGCGTGCTCAGGCGATGCCCGCATAAAGATGCTGCCATTGGTCGCAGCGTTAACTACGATGGCTTGTGGCTGTTTCCAGCTTGGCGCAGACGGTGCCGTTTTTGTCCATGTCCCCGGCGTGGTCGGGCTGACGTAAAGCAAGTCCCCATCGCTAAAGGCCGACGTGTTGAATCCGCGCAACAGGCCAAACGAGGTCACATAGCCAAAGGCGTTCTTAGCGATGTCCTGCGTTGCTGCACCGATGAAATAGCGCTGCGCAACGCTGCCATCACCCAATGCTGGGGAAATGGTCAACTTGCCAAACCCGCCAAGCGTTCCGGTTACTATAACCGGCGAACCATTGGTGATCGTCGCGCCGCTGGTATTCTTGGCGTAGTAATGGAGCTCTTGCCCGACTTGCAGGACCGAACCGCCATAAAGGCCCACGTCCAACGTCCCGTCATCAGCATTCCATTGCACCCGGCGTTCGCGGGTCACATGCGGCCCGTTTTCGGGTAGATCAATGTAATCCGTCACCACCGAATTGTTTA
>JALRCK010000307.1 GCA_023262305.1 Deltaproteobacteria bacterium | reverse complement strand
GCTCTAGAAATCGCTTCTTCTGCTCCTCTGTGGCTCCGATCTTGATCGGAGTAAGCGCGAGGTCATTAGCTACCATAGAGGTGCCGAATCCAGAGCATCCCCACGCAATCTCCTCAATTACGAGACATGCGTCGAAGATCCCGAGCCCGCTCCCCCCATATTGGGCCGGAATAGTAAGGTTAATTAAACCCAGTGCGTGCCCCTCACTGATGATCGCTTTGGGAAATTCGGCCCGTTCATCAAGCTCAGCAGCAACCGGACGAATCTTATCAGTTGCAAAACGCGCCGAGATCTCCCGAAGAGACTCCTGCTCTGATGACAAGCCACTCAACGGGACCATCACCAACTCCTCTTTAACCTTTAAACGATGTACCCCTTTAAGGGTTCAACCTCTCGCGGTACGGAACCCTCAAATGACTGGGCCCCTTGAGAGGGGCCCGAAGACTACTTAATAACTCGAGCTGCCATTGCGGCACCTGGTTGCGGCTGAGCGCCGGGAGTCGGAGGTGGTGTTGTTGTCGGCTGCTGGGTTGCAGGCGGAGCAACAACCTCTTTCTCAAGAGCGACGGCAAGACCAGCCTTCGATGCACCGAGTGCTGTTGAAAGGGCGACTGCAGCCTCCTCGATCTTAGGAGTGATGAGGTCCAACTTGGCGCGGTACTGAGGAACGAGCACCTCAATAGCACCAACAACCTCATTATTGTTTCCGCGCACAATCTTACAGATCGAAACTACATCTGCTTCAATGGCGCCACGGTCGATAATCTGACCAGTTGAGCGAAGCTCCGCGAGCTGCGTTTTGATAGCAACATCCTGCACGGTGTTTCCGGCGAGCAGCTCATTGAGCGCTGTGTCTGGAAGCTGTGCCGTGAGGAGGCGTCCTGCCGCGCTCATCTTAGCCGGGAACGATATCGCAATTCGAGGAGCAGCCTTAACTGGACGCTTCGACTCGATGCTCACAGGGAACTGGACGTTACCAGCCTGAAGAACTGCGATGCTCACAGTCTCGCCGATAGCCTCAGAGAGAGCCTTGATGATCGGAAGTCCTCGACCGACAAGGGAGCTCTGAGTGAGATATGACTGCCCCATCTGAAGGGCCTTCACGCCGAGACGGTAATCTTCGGTCTCCTTGTTCTGGTCTACATAACCACGCAACTCAAGCGTAGCGAGGAGTCGGAACACATTGTTCTTGTGCAACTTGAGGCGCTTCGAGAGCTCGGTCACACCGACCTCTCCCGCTGCCTTGCACAACTCCTCAAGCACATCAAGAGCATGAGACACGGACTGGATCATGTAATTCGATTTCTCGCGCTTCATATAGTGATAGTTCCTGAAACTAGGTAATCTTTCTTTTTGTAACGTTGTTGCCGCAAGGAGAAAGCTGAAACAAACACTTTCTTGCCCTATGCAGAGGCTTTTAACCGAGAGCGCGCATTGGCACAATACCGTTTTATAGCCTCGATTCGGAGATATAACAGGGGGATCCCCGAAACGCAACGTACTATTTTTAATAGCTTTTCAACTCCGCAGAGATTGCAGAAAGAGAAGAAACCCCCTTGACGGTTCTCCTACTGCCCAACGCTCAGGAGGTCTTCCGCGCGATACAATCCGCACGGCTGCGCGATGAGTCGCTCAACCAACGCCACTGCACCAAGCCCAAAGATGCTCCTGTTCTGCGCTCGCTGGGTAAGCTCAATACGCTCCCCCTCCCCCAAAAAATACACGGTATGATCCCCGGGGACGTCACCTCCTCGCAGAGAGGCTACTCCAATCTCTCTGGGCTGCCGCAACCCCTCGCGACCAAAGACAACACTATCTTTCGAGCTCGTAAGAGCTGATATGACATTGAGCGCAGTGCCCGATGGCGCATCGCGCTTCATTCGGTGATGGATCTCCATAACCTCAACATCGAAAGCCTGACCGAGAATCCCTTGAAGATATCGCGCCGCCATCTTGAGGGCTGTTGCTGAAAGCGATGTATTCGGCGCGACGCACACAGGCGCTCGCCTCGCAGCCTCTTCAATAGTCTTTACCTCTGCGATTGAATGCCCAGTGGTCGCAACAAGGAGCGGTTTTGAGTGCTCGGCGCACAGGTGAGCAACGCGCACAGTCGAAGCTGGCACAGAGAAATCGATCACCCCATCGCACTCTAACAGTGCATTCAGATCCGAGGTGTATCGAATCTCCGTCCCGTGGACCTGGGCCCCGAGAAGGGACGAGTCAGCTGAGACGACGGCTGCGTGAAGCACGCTGGTAGCGCTCTGCCCGAGAGCCTCAACCACAAAACGCCCCGTTCGACCACTCGCGCCAACTACCCCGATACGATTCATAGCGCGAACTCCTGGCGAACTCGCTCCAGAGTTGCTGCGGAGAGTGGAGTGAGGGGCAACCTGACCGCGTCGTTCTCTATAATCTTCATGAGGGCAAGCGCCGTCTTGATCGGAACAGGATTCGTCTCAGCGAAAGCCGCCCTGCACTTCGGCAAGAGCTGCAGCTGAACACGCCGAGCTTCAGCGACCTCGCCTTGCTCAAACGCCTCGTAGAGAGCAACCATCTCCTTGGGCATGGCGTTTCCTACAACTGAGATGACTCCGCGACCTCCGTAGGCGAGCATCGGGAGAAAGAGAGAGTCGTCACCCGACAAGACCTGACACTCAGGCTTTACTGCAAGCATGGTATCAGCGACGTTGTCGATGGAACCACTCGCTTCCTTAATAGAGGTGATGAGTCCTTGCTGGCTCAATGTCCCGAGAGTAGCACTCGTCATAGCAACACCACTTCGACCCGGAACGTTGTACGCGATCAGCGGCAAGCCGGTTGCGGCATAGATGGCTTTGAAGTGCTCGATGATCCCTGCCTGCGACGGCTTGTTGTACGGAGGAGTGGCGACCAGGATTGCATCACATCCCAATTCCTTGATCACTCGCGCAATCTGAACGGCGCGATTGGTCGAGCTTACCGAAATACCCGCGACACATGGAACCTTGCCGGCGGTTCGCTCTCGAGCAACCTGAACGACCTGCACATATTCCTCGTCTACGAGCGTTGTCGCCTCGCCGGTGGAGCCGCATGCAACAATCCCATGGATACCTCCCTGCAACACGAAATCCACGAGGTTCACTAAGGATTTCTTATCAACCGCAGAGCCGTCTTTGGTGAACGGGGTAACGATTGCGGGCAAAACTCCGCGAAGAGTGAGGGTGCCTGCCGATGCGGTCATAATGGCCTCCTAAAGCGAGATGAACACGGGCTACAAGCTACCCCGCGCCGGACCAAAAATCAAAGAAAGTATTGAGGATGACGCTATCTCAAGCACCCTGAGGATTCAGATACGCCTGATACCAGGGATACAGCACCACGGGGAGGTTGGCTCGTCTTCCTAGAAGAATCCAGGTCGATTATCCGGCACTGCAACACCCATGGGCACATCAGTAAAGGGAACCATAGCCACATCACTTGCAGCTCCCTTAAAGGTGACTCTCGCGAACTCCCGTATACCGCCATCAGTGCCACCCTGATTCTGCGGAACGATCTGATACAGGTACGTTTTGTTACGCTCGGTCTTGCTGTCCACAAAGGTGAACTTGGTGTACTCCTCTGGACTCTCGATGGTGCGTCCGATCTTGCCCTCCTGACGGGCAGCAGCTCTCAGGTTCTCACGAATCTCGACATGAGAATCTTTGACGAACCCTATCGTTTCGAAGCGCACCTTTGGATTGGTCTCATCCCCCTTTTCAGCGATCGTTTTTCGCTGAATCGAATACCCGTCTATCGACTTAAGCTCCTTCCCTCGTTGATCCTCATCAGGCGCTGTCCACGCGAACACCACTCCGACCTCGGTAGCAGTGACCGTCAGTGAATCTACTGGTTTCGGTGCCACCATCTCTGGCGGAACTGGTGCCTTGTAGCGGCCGCATCC
>JALRCK010000306.1 GCA_023262305.1 Deltaproteobacteria bacterium | reverse complement strand
ACCCCGCTTGCCTGACATAATCACGGATTGATCGAGGATTCCGTTGTGCAAGCCAAGGTAGCCGTTCTCCACTTTTCGAACGAGTGAAACCGTTTCAAGAGGGGATGACGTGAGGTCATTCACATGCTCAAGTGCCTTCAGGTATGCGATCGAAACCGCAGCTGAAGAACTTAACCCGCCGATAGGCATCTCTCCGTGGATTACCCCGGTGAATCCCCGAGAGAGCTTCTTGTTGGTTACTTGGAGCGCTTGAGCCGCACCTCTGAGATAATTTCCCCAGTCGCCTGTGGTACGCTCGGGGATCTCAGCGAGGGAGGTCGTTCTCGATTCACGAAAGTGGGTGCTCCATACCTGAGCCGAGGGCTCCGCGAGCTCGCGAGCGAGCAGGGAGACGGAGCGATTGATGGTGAGACCAGTGACGAGTCCCGCCTGGTGATCGCTATGTGCTCCCAGGGGGCAGATGCGTAAAGGAACGGTAATTAAAAAAGTTGGTGGCGCACCGTTTGTGTTCGCGTGGCTTGTAAAGAGAGCATGGAGCGCCGCGCGGCGCTGCTCAGGAGATATCGTTTTCTCTATCGGGATAGCCATATGAGTGTGAGCTACTGCCTACCGGGAGCACTCCTTACTATCAAGGAAAATACTAGCCACGCAATCAGGTAGGCAGAGCCGCATATAATAAACGGCACCGTGTAGGAGCCGGTGAATTCGAGGATAAACCCCGTTACGGTTGCTATTATCATGCCACCGATAGCCCCAAGCATACCCCCAATTCCGACTACTGACGCAACTTCCTCTTTTTTGAAGAGGTCGGCAGTTGTTGCAAAGAGGTTCGCAGACCATCCCTGGTGCGCGGCCGTAGCGATCCCAACCAACAGAGCGCTCAGCCACATGCTTGGTGAGTGAGCCGCGAAAATAACAGAGAGCGGGGCAATTGCGCACCACAGCATAACTCGCCGACGGGCGGCTAATGGTTTGAGACCTCCCTGTATTAACCGGGCAGATGCCCATCCTCCTGCGATCGAGCCGATATCCGCCATCAGGTAAATGAGAACCAACGGCGCCGCCAGTCCTGCGAGCTCAACATGAAACTGAGAGCTGATGTACTTGGGTGCCCAGTAGAGGAAGAACCACCAGATCGGATCGGTGAAGAGCTTTGCGAGGGCGAATGCCCATGTCTCTCGTCGAGAGGCGAGGGCTCTCCAGGATATGCGCACAGTGCTGGCGGTCTCGGTTTCCTGGAGCGCTGTACGTTGTGTCGGTGAGATATGGCTTGAGTGGGTGGGAGAATAGAGGAGGGGAAGCGCGGCTACAAGCCACACTACTCCGACGAGACCCGAAAAGATGAAAGCAGCTCTCCATCCCCACGTAATCGCTATCCACGGAACGAGGAGGGGAGTGAGAATCGCCCCGACATTAGCCCCCGAGTTAAATATCCCGATCGCGAACGCCCGTTCTCGGGGGGGAACCACTCTGAGACCGTTTTGATCGAGGCGGGAAAGTTCCCCGCCTCAGCGAGTCCGAGTGCAAAGCGAGCGGCGGCAAATCCCATGACTGATGCCACCATTCCGTGTGCCATTGAGGCGATACTCCACGCCCCGACTGCAATGAGGAGACCGAGGCGGGTCCCCATGCGATCGATAAGCCACCCAAAGCACACCAATCCTCCGGCGTATGCGAATTGAAACGAGGTCACAAGGCTTGCGTACTCGACCTCGTTCCATCCGATCTCCCGCTGAAGTGTCGGCGCAAGTATGCCGAGGAGCTGCCGGTCGACATAGTTAATTGTGGTAGCGAAAAAGAGGAGGGCACAGACAACCCACCTAAAGCGGGGGAGGGAGGTGGTGGGGTCGATGTCGCTCATAGGTATAGCCAGTGAACAAAGATGTCTCACGTTTGTCAAAGGGGCATCCTTGGGAGACGGACCAGGGTCCTACAGGACCCCCATTTATAACGACGGCTTGTATGCCATCCACAAATCAGAGGCCCTGCAAGGGAGCTCTTCCTACCCAAGTGACGCTGGATAGCGATGGCTTTCTGGTTAATGAACGCGGAAGACACGGAGGGTGCCGCCTGGATTAATCTTTCCTGTGTCCTCTGTGCTCTCCGCGTTACGGAACTAAAATATTCCGAATTTGAATAACTTAGTTGTTAGTCGACTAAAGCATCGCTAACATGCGGTGGAGAACACACGCGTAGACGGGACGAATGCCAGTCACGCAATCGTTAAACGTGATGAACAACAAACAATTCTTCCTCTCTCGAAGAACCTTTCTCTCATCCGGAGTTCGTGGCTCTTGTGCGCTTGCACTCTCTTCGCTCATTCCGAGCCCACTTGCGTACGCACTCTACTCTCAAAAAACTGAACAGTGGCTCTCTGATGCTCTCACCATCGTGCGTCAGATCCGAGAACCAGCCTTTCCGCTCCGGGACCGAACGCTTGACGTTCGCTCTGTGCCAACTTCAACCGATGCTCGTTCTTTCATTCAAGACGCTATCGATCAGTTCGCTCGAGACGGGGGTGGAACCATTCACCTTGCAGCCGGTGAGTGGAGTATTCGTGGTCCCCTGCGCTTGAAATCAAATATTCGGCTTCACCTTGAGGAGGGGACAAAGCTCATCTTCTCCGACGATCCGGACCACTACCTTCCTCCGGTCCTTACACGATGGGAGGGTACCGAGACATTCGGATACTCTCCCTTCATTTACTCGTATCAGGCTCATAACGTGGCCATCACGGGAGCAGGGAGTATTTCTGTTCAGACGTCGACTCCGGGTCGTTGGCGATCGTTTGAGGCCTTGAACCAATGGGAGCTACGACGGTCGGGTCGCTCGGGTGAGCCTGTGCACCAACGGGTTCATGATTCAGACGGCGCTCTGGCGCCATCGTTGATTCAGTTCTTCGGGTGCAGCGGGGTACTCGTCGAGGGGATTACCACTTCGGATGCCCCTTTTTGGGGGATCCACCTCGTCTACTCTCACGACGTTACGATTCGAAATGTGTCGATTCGCAGCACTCGGACCAATAATGATGGGATCGACATAGATTCCTCTGATCGTGTGTTGGTCGAGCGGTGCGTGTTTGAGACCGGTGATGATTGTATAGCGATAAAATCAGGACGTGACCTCGATGGTCGTGTGCTTGGGAATCCGAGCGAGTCAATTGTCATTCGGGATTGTACGATGCGGCATGGGAAGAGCGCAGCCCTCGCGCTTGGAAGTGAGATGTCAGGAGGTATTCGCGGCGTGTACCTCTACAACTGCGCCATGCAGAGGGTGGATACCGTCATCGATGTCAAATCAAACCTTGATCGAGGTGGTGTCGTTGAGCGGATCCGTGCATGGAATGTCTCAGTCGAGGCGTGTGAGACCTTCTTTGAGGTCACTACGGTGTACCACGGTTACTCGGGTGGACACTTCGTTCCGATGCTGCGGGATATCTCGATAGCGGATGTTACGGTCGCGCGGGCCGCACTTGGATTACAGATTAAAGGAGCAGCGGAGTCTCCGGTTACCGACATCTCCCTCACGGATGTCACTATTCGCACGTGTGATGTCCCAACACGGATCCTCAACGCACAGCGAGTGCACCTCTCTCGTTTACTTGCAAACGGCAGTGAGGTTGTCTGGGGAGCCTAAAAACAGCCCTTCTTCCGGTATCATCACAGCGCACCACAGAAGTTTTGGTAACAGACAGCATACGAGAAGTTCGTACTACGTGGGTTTATCCTGTAAGATAAGATGTTTTTTGACGCTTCATGAAACATCCAGAGCTGATTGGGCATAACGATACCGTAATCGGTTCTCCCTTAGGTTTTTATGATTCCTGCTGCCTCGCCCTCACAATCCCGGGGTATCGTGCATAACGATGATCCAGCTGTTCGGCACGCTCTTCAGCCCGCAGCAACAAGTGGCGATAACCCAATC
>JALRCK010000305.1 GCA_023262305.1 Deltaproteobacteria bacterium | reverse complement strand
GTTGGCGTTGCCGTCGGCGTGCGGGTCGGAGTAGCCGTTAGGGTGCGAGTCGGAGTGGTAGTTGGAATGCGAGTTGGCGTCTTTGTTGGTGTTGGCGAGGGGGTTGCACTGGCTGCCGGGGTTCTCGTCGGTGTCGGCGTTGACGTCTTGATGGGCGTTGCTGTCGGCGAGAGGGTTGGCACCGGGGTCGCAGAGACGACCGGGTTCGGCGTTGGTGTGGTCGTCGGTGGGAGAACAGGAGCAGTTGTGGCTGTTGCAGATACAGAAGGCGCTGGCGTCGGTGTTTGGGCAAGAGCCCTCTCAACAGCCTTGCGAATGTTAGCACGACCTCCAGACACCATCTTGCCCGTCAAAGATGGCTTTGGATCAACGGTTGTCATGAGGATATTCTTTATCTGCGAGTACGAGAGTTGAGGATTGGCTGATAGTATCAACGCTGCCATCCCGGCCACATGAGGTGTCGCCATTGATGTTCCACTCGCCCACGCATATTGGCTACCGGTGTAGGTGCTCAAAATATTCACGCCGGGTGCCGCAAGGTCTACTGAGATTGGTCCCCAGTTGGAGAAGGATGCCAAAAGATCTGAAGAATCAGTAGCTGCAACCGAAAGTATGTTGTCCTGGGTTGATGCGGATGGATACCGTGGAGATGTGTCTGTGTTGGAAGCTGCATTTCCGGCAGCGGCAACGATCAAGACTCCATTAGCCCTGGCGTTGATGATGGCATCCTCAAGAACCTGGCTATATGAGGGTCCGCTTAGTGACATGCTCAGGATCTTGACTCCTCGCTTCACTGCATAGTTGATTCCGCCGGCTACTGCCGCATAACTGCCACTACCCGAGGCACTCAACACCTTGACTGGCAGCAACTTGATATTCCAGGCAACACCGGCTACCCCGATCCCGTTATTGCCACGAGCACCAACGGTGCCGGCGCAGTGAGTTCCATGGTACTGGTCGTCAAGTGGGTCGCCGTCATTATTTATAAAATCATAGCCGTAGTAGTCGTCAATGAATCCGTTACGGTCATCATCGATGCCGTTGCCCGCCACTTCACCCGAGTTCACAGCGATGTTATCCACAAGGTCTGGATGATTATATTGTATGCCGGTGTCGATAACCGCCACTGTAACGCTCGGCGAGCCCTTTGTGAGATCCCATGCGGCTGGAGCCTCAATAAGCGTCATACCGTACAGCGATGCGAACTGAGCGTCGTTCGGCACAATATCAGCATCAACCACATAGTTCGGCTCACACCGAAGCTCAACATTTGGATTTGCTCGGCGCAGAGCCTCACAAGCAGCAGCGATATCTGCCTCGGGAGCGTCGATAATCTCGTTCAAGGCTGATGATGCAAAGCTTCCAGCTGACGTGGAGACCACTCCAATAGCACCATCATCGAACGTTGTCGCAAGCTGTGCCGATTCGGGGAAGTTCAAACTATCAGCCGTTTCGGTAGACGACGTGCCGAATCCATCGGTGTGAGGAGCGACTGCTACGAGAACCTCCTGCCCACGAAAAACACGTGCTGTATTCGATTGCCCATGCGCTGATGTTGGCATGCCTACCAAGAGAGCTGACAGGAGAAAGGCGCTCGCCACTACCTTCAGAGATATCGCCTGTGAGCTCGGAAACGGCATGAGCTAACTCCTAACGGTGAGAGCAGACAGCACCCTCACGACACTTCAGGACTCGGCAAGCAGTGTGCCAAAAGAATTTTTGGCTCAGCAACAGATAGTTAGTCGTGATGGAGCATGCTGGAACGGAAGTAAGCCACCCTGGGAGGATACTCCTTGCGCACCTCTCACTGCCTTGCCCCGATTACCACTCATAGATCTTCGTAGGGAGCGGCAGGACCGCCTCCTTTCGGTCCGGAGTAGCAACCGTTACTGGGACGCGAGGATTGGGTGACGGAGCAACTTGTTGTTTCGATGCATCACCGGACCGCGGGTACGCGGTCCCTCCCATGCGCGGGAGTGTTGTGCCCTGGGGATGAATATCTATCCAGGGAGCGGCGGGACCGCGTACCCGCAGTCCGGGATGGCGACCGTCATTACAACACAGGAATAAATGGTAAAATCAGCCTCAACACCGCCACCCAAGTACCCGACCATGCAACCGGACCAACTGGCAACCAGCCTACGTCGGTCTCTCAAAGAGCAATGCATCATCGAGGTAGGTCGCATACATTCGAGTCTTCACGCACAGATGATCCAGCAACCATGCTCTGCGCGCCTCTCGTGAAGCACTCGATGGATCGCTCGTCGCCACCTTAAATGGAATATCCTCAACCACGATGAGAGATGAATCGACATCCTTGTACTGCAGTACGTTGGCACAGACGTTCTGCAACCATGCAGTCCGCTCACTCCCCGAGCTGTGCGCGTGACCAACCTGCCCCGAGTCCTCACATCCATCGATGTAGAAAAGAACTGGTCCGTGAGCCTGCCTACAGATCTCCGCGAGCGCTATTTTTGAATCACCACCCAGAAGCTTCACATCCTGCTTTCCTGCAATCGCCTTCTGCGCCTCTTCCAACGAATCCTGCGACCTCAGTACAGCATGGATGTCTCTAAATCCCTGACGTGCTGCCCATGCAACTCCATCAACCCCGCACGCCCCGACATGGACGAACGTTGGATACCGGGCGAGATTATAAAATTTTGTGAGCCGCTTATGAGCGATAGAGCCCGTCGCACTATCTTTGCGAGCCCCAAGGACCCGGGGAATTTCGGGCTCTCTCTTGAGATATCGAGCGAGCATTTTTCGTTCCCCGCGGATATACGAATAGATCTTTTGAAGATCCTCATCCAGAGAGGCGATGTGATTGTTCATCTCACTTTCAGCTTCAAAGGTATTATATCCGGTGCCCCTTGGATGCTTAATGGTATGACGATAGTCGCGAATTACTGGCAACCCCTTCGAGTATGAAATACACGAAAGAGAGCAGTCCCAGCCCCACCCAAAGCGGTTGAGCGAAAGATCTATGGAGCGCTCCCTGATCCCCTCCAACACATCTCTGCGAATAAACCACACAGTTTCATCGGTGCTCGCAACAAGACGGAGATGCGAGTGCTCCAAAAGATCCGAGAGAACATCGGCTCTATCAGAAATCCAAAAGGTGTAGTCGACATTCGGAGCGTATATTCCCGCTTCGTAGAAACGGAGATAAAACCTCGCGTCATCAACGAGCTTATTCCAGTTGTCGTACTCAACATCAGCCTGAATATGGAACAGGACGTCTCCCGTGAAGAGCTCAAGCGCCTTACGAAATTGTTCTCCGAAATAGGCGGAATCCCCAAGATTTATCCACCCAGGACGGGTGTTGTCATCATCACTGTTGATTACAGTCACCGAGGGGAAAATCTCACGAAGCTGATCCTCTATGACGCACGCTTTCTGGAACTGACCCTTCCAGGAAAAGATAAAAGGTTGAATATCGAGCTTCATAACGTGCGTGAAGATGGTTTACTTCGAGCGTCCAACAAAGGTACTCCGGAGCAGCGTCTGACCGCAACCTCGCTCTCTATTACCCGCCCTTGACCACTATAGTTTTCGGTCGATCACCATGCAACCAAGGTTTTTCCTTGGGTCACACCGATGACGCTCCGCTACGAATCGTGCCGTTCGATTATTTTAGAGCCCCGCATGGCACTATGCCCCCATTCACGATACCTTTGTGAGCTATGCAAGGCACCATCCTCCTCGTCGCTGCAGCCCTCCTCTGGAGCAGCGGCGGTCTCCTGATCAAGCTCGTTGACGCCCCTCCCATGGCGGTATCATCAGCACGAAGCATCATCGCCGCAGCGGTTCTCATCCTCCTCACTCGGCGTGTGCCCGACACTTTAGCTCCCGGTGTTATCCGATGCGGATTTTTGTACGCCCTCACCGTCACTACCTTTGTGGTCGCGACCAAACTCACCACCGCGGCAAACGCGATCGTGATTCAGTAC
>JALRCK010000304.1 GCA_023262305.1 Deltaproteobacteria bacterium | reverse complement strand
AACCTGCGCAAGGCGCTGTAAGCCGGCGCTTGCGCTTACACTCCCCGGCCCGGGCCTGCAGCCCGACCCCGTCCACCCGAGCACCGAGATCCGCCATGAATGCTTTGACCCTGTTCCTGCCTTGCGCCGCCGGCGTCGAGGACCTGCTGGCCGACGAGGTGCACCGCCTCACCGGCCTGGCCGGCGAGGCCCTGCTGGTCGGCCGTGGTGGCGTCGTGGCCACGGCGTCCTGGCGCGAGGCGCTGCGTCTGAACCTCCACAGCCGCCTAGCGCAGCGCGTGCTGGTACAGCTCTCGCACACGCCCTACCGCGGCGAGGAAGACCTGTACGAAGCGGCGTCGGCGGTGGCCTGGGAGGTCTGGTTCACCCCGCGCCAGACCTTCAAGGTGGAAATCACCGCCCAGCACAGCCCGCTCAAGAGCCTGAACTTCGCTGCGCTCAAGGTGAAGGACGCGGTGGTCGACCGCTTTCGCGCTAAGTCTGGCGAGCGCCCCAGCGTAGAAACCCGCTGGCCTGATGCCCGCCTGTATGTGCACCTCACCTCCACCCACTGCACGCTTTACATCGACACCTCCGGTGAGCCGCTGTTCAAGCGCGGTTGGCGCGAGGACAAGGGCGACGCGCCGTTGAAGGAAACCCTGGCGGCCGCCATGATCGCTGCCAGTGGCTGGAACGCCGACATGCGCGAGACGCCGGGCAGGTCGTACGCCTGCTGCTGGAGCATGCCGAAGAACTGGAACCACTCCGGCCCCACTGCGGTTCCCACGTCGATCTCCGGCTTCTGGCCCGTGTACTCGACGATAAAGTCAGCGGGGAAGTGCGACAGGAAGTGCTCCGCGTTCTCGAACGGGTAGTGGAACTGTCCGTACGGCATCGACCCGGACTCAAACCAGCAGTCGAGGACCTCTGGCACACGCTTGAGCTTCTTGCCACACGAGCATGGGACCTCCACGGCATCGAGGAACTCCTTATGCAGATCGGGTAGGTTGACTCCTGCGTCCCTCTCAAGGTCGGAGATGACGCCGTAAACTTTTTGGTTGCCGCAATCACCACACTCCCAAACAGGGATGGGTGTCGCCCAGTAGCGGTTGCGGGAGAGGTTCCAGTCGCGCGCATTCTCAAGCCAGTTGCCGAAACGACCGTGCTTCACGTTCTCCGGATACCACGAGATCTCCTCGTTCGTCTCGATGAGCCGTTGTCGGATCTGCTCGACCTTGAGGTACCATGCATCAAGTGCTCGGTAGATGAGAGGGGTGCGGCACCTCCAGCAGTGTGGATAGTTGTGCTCAATCGTTTCATCCCGAACGACTTTGCCTTGCTCCTTCAAGAACTTGATGATCGCAGGGTTCGCTTCGTGCACATTTTGGCCCACGAAATCGGTCACCTCTGCTGTGAAGCATCCGTTCGTGTTAACTGGATTCTTCACCTCGATCTGATATTTACGGCACGCCCAGTAGTCGTCCTCGCCGAATGCGGGCGCCATGTGAACGATTCCGGTTCCGTCCTCCGTCGAGACGAAATCCCCGCTGATAATTCGGAAGGCGTTCGCCTCTCCCTTAAAGTAGGGGAGGAGGGGCTCGTAGGTAAGAGCTTTTTCGACTAACTCCGCTCCTGTATGGGTTGAGATAATGGTGGGATTCTTGCCGAGCTCTCGTTCGTACCGTTTGACGGCGTTCTTGGCGAGGAGGACTCGTCCAACGGGGCTCTCAACGACCACATACTCGATCTCCTTGCCTACCGCGAGCGCTAGGTTCGATGGGAGTGTCCATGGGGTCGTCGTCCACGCGAGTGCAGACACGCCGTCCATGCCGTGAAGTGCGAACTTCACGGTGATGGTGCGGTCCTGCTTCGGGCGAGTCGCATCATCAACACGGATCTCTGAGAACGAGAGGGGGGTCTCGCATCGGTAGCAGTAGGGAGCTACGCGATAGTCCTTGTAGATCAGCCCTTTTTTATGAGCCTCACCAAATGCCCACATGACTGACTCCATGAAGGAGCGGTCGAGGGTTCGATAGGCGTTGTCCATGTCGACCCATCGGCCGATACGATCGATATATCGTCTCCATGAATCGTTGCAATCGGAGACGATTCGACGGCACTCAGCATTGAAAGCTGCTACGCCGACTGTGCGCTCAATCTCGCTCTTGTCTTTGAGTCCGAGGTTCTTCTCGGCGATCGTCTCGATAGGAAGTCCGTGGCAGTCCCAGCCCCAGGTGCGGGGCACATAGTAGCCCCGCATGGTTTTGTATCGACAGACAACATCTTTAAGTATGGACACAAAGATTGTGCCGTGGTGAGGGGTTGCGGTGGGAAAGGGTGGTCCGTCGTAGAAGACATACTCGGGTTTGCCCTGATTCTGGACGAGGGATTTTTGGAATGTATTGTCCCGCTTCCAACGCTCAACAACGCCGCTCTCAAGCGAAGGGAGGTGTGGGCGGGATTCAACCTTGCGGAAGGTGTTCTCTTGGGTCATGTGGGTCCTGTGCCGGAATCGAGAGTTTTAGGCGATTTAGCCCTCCTATAGTGCCGAATTATGGAATGCGAGTAAACCCAGCCCCAACGGGCTAAGTAGTCAGGCTTGTTCGCTTGTTTTGGTACGGAAAGAGGGCGCCTCTTGGGGTTACTTGCCTAAGCGCCGCAGGGCGATCTTGACCGAGTAGGGGGCCGGATTAATCAGATGCTCCCCAAGAACAACCTGCGGCAGGGCGGTCGAGCCAGAGATCTTCTCGGCTTGGGCTCGCAACGCCGCAGCTCCCCTGTTGGCGTCGATGTTCTGTTCAACGAAAGGAATTCCCAGGTCGCGCAACGAGCCGGTCAGCGTCAAGCATGAGGGGCATTTCGAGGCTACCAGCACGATCGGGGTGTCGAAAGAGTTTTGGATGCCGTTCTGAGCGTAAAATTGCTGTGCTTCGTCGGTCGACCGAAAGAGTGGTACGGCGCTACGGCGCGGGGAAAAGCTCATCATCCCGATGCCGAGGACAACAAGGATGAGGGGAAGGGTACTTACCGCAATCTCCATCACGGTATCGAAGATGTGGACGAGTCGTGGTGACGTGGGTTTTGAATCGTCGGTCTGCATCCCTCTTGCCAGCTCCTAGAATGGGGGTCATCGCCCCTTACTTCTTTAGACTACTGGACAGTCGGTATCGTAGCAGGATTCCTTGAGATTCGGGGGCTTTTTTTGAGGAAACGACTCAAAAAACGCCCTCATGAGGTAGGTTGCACCGCGAACCCCTCAAACCGACCTCCTCGCCCCGCGCTTGTAAGCCTGTGGCGAGCTTTGCAAGGGGTCCTAAGCCGCGATAGACGAGTGGCACTCCTTGCTCTCTTTGAAGTGCATTCCGAGGCGATTCATGAGCTTATTGTCGTGATCCTCGCCCGGATTTGGGGTGGTGAGGAGCTTCTCTCCTGCAAAGATTGAGTTCGCTCCGGCTACGAAGCAGAGCGCTTGCATCTCGTCCGTCATCTCCATCCGGCCCGCCGAGAGGCGAACCATCGAGTGGGGCATCATAATTCGGGCCGTGGCAACGAGTCGCACGAACTCCAAGGGGTCAACCTTATCGCCTTCGGCGAGGGGGGTGCCCTCTACTCGAACGAGCATGTTGAGCGGAACGCTCTCTGGATGAACCTCTTGGTTGGCGAGCTGCACGAGGAGTCCTAGACGATCATCCGCTTTTTCACCCATGCCGACGATGCCTCCACAGCACACGGTCATTCCAGCTTTTCGAACGTTCTCAAGGGTTTTGAGCCTATCTTCGTAGGTTCGGGTTGAGATGATCTCTCCGTAATATTCAGGTGAGGTGTCGAGATTGTGGTTGTATGCGTAACATCCGGCTTCTTGAAGACGTTGAGCTTGCGACTCGGTTAACAGTCCCAGGGTGCAGCACACCTCCATGTCGAGGCTCTTGACCTCTTTAACGAGATCGATGATTGCGTCGAAATCCTTTCCGTCCTTGACC
>JALRCK010000303.1 GCA_023262305.1 Deltaproteobacteria bacterium | reverse complement strand
GCCATTGAGAACTCATCTCCGCGATTGAAAACTACCGCAGAGTTCGTTGTGAAAAAATCTTTACCGAGGTGATACACGCTGCCGAGAGCGCTTGACGGCACGGTCATGATATTCGGTTCCAGACCTGCTGCCTTACAGAGATGGAGGATGTTGCGAACAAATACCCTAGGCATGAGCCCGACGTGAACATCGTACTGCATCGTTGGCTCGGTCTTAAGATCAAGCGCAGCGCCGCCCTGCGATATCGGTCCGAGAGAGGAGTACTGAACAAGGAAGTCTTCGAGCTCGAACGGCACAACATCTTGAACCTCAAGGTCAACGATCCTGTCGAGATTTCGGGCGTCTCCGAATGGGAGGTTTAGGTTTAAGGCGAGGTGGTCGTGGGGCGGGATTATCACGCTGATGGCTGACCATTCAGGGAATGATGCAACCGCTTTGCGGAGGGCTTCCACAGAATCCATCGAGAGGGCGTACATCGGATCGCTCTCAACACCTCCATCTGTGTCGCCGGACGACTCTGAGCCATCGACCTGATCCTGTTCGTTGGGCTCGCCCTCATCGGCTCCGAGTTCATCGGGTGCGGAGCCACGTTTTCGGTTGAGCTTTGCCGAGCTCTCCATTATCGCATCAAGGATCGGAACGAGGTCTTGTTTGCAGAGGGTTTCCTTTTCTGCCAGAAGAGGGAGGGAAACTGTGGACGCCTCCACAACCTCCAGCGAACTGCCCTCTACGGCAGATAGAGCGATGTCACACGGCTGAGCACTAAGGTCGATAGAGAGGATCCACTGCATAAGATAAAAATTTACCCGGTAAACTGGGAGGGGAGCAAGACAGCATTATATCGGTAGGGGAGAAGAGCCGTAATTCAGGGAGCCCTAACTTTGCACTGGTCCAGTCCTACTGTCCGAAAAGGGAGCTCCAAAAACCGGATTGCCGTCTACCTGAGCGTGCACGTTCCCCTCGGACTTCATCCGCCGGTACGTCATCACCCCCTCCATGCTCACTGCAGCGTTTACCGGGCTCCGTTCCTCGAACAAATGCCTCGGTTATAACCGACGAACGGGGGCAGTCTGGTGTCGCAATCTGTCCTGTTTTGATGTCAACCTCTAGCGTCGACACCCCGGGCGGGGGAGAGAACTCGCCGATCGGGAGGAAGGGCTCGCTACACTTCATAAAATCTCCCCAAATGGGGGCTGCAGCCCCACCTCCAGTCAAGTTGAGGGGGGAGTTGTCGTCATAACCGAGCCAAACCCCGGCGACCAGTGTTGGGGTGTAACCGACGAACCATGCGTCTCGGGCGTTATCGGAGGTGCCGGTTTTGCCAGCGGCGGCCCGCGCAAATCCCTTTGATCGAGCCCCTTTCCCTGTTCCACGATCCAGCACACCGCGAAGTATGTTGGTAAGGACAAAGGCAGCGTCCTCGCTGGCAACTCGTTGCTCAACGAGCTCAGAGACAGCCAGCCGTTCCCCCGTTCCATCCAATGCCGCGGTGAAGAGCCGAGGTTGAATATAGACGCCCCCATTTGCAAGGGCGCCGTAAGCTGCCGTAAGGCGCAAAAGGCTTGAGTCGAGCGCCCCAAGCGCTATAGAGGGAACCTCCTGGACTGTTGGTGCGATCTTGAATGCTGAGAGGGTCCTCTTGAGGGTAGCCAGACCAATTCGCTCGGCGATGTAGAGAGCGGGCATATTAAGCGAGTTCTCCAGGGCATACCTGAGGGTCACGTCGCCTCGAAATTCATGGTCATAGTTTTCTGGACTCCACGCGGTCTTGTTGGTGTGAAACTCCATCGGTTTATCTTCGAGGATCGAGACAGCGGTGGCAGTTTTGTAGGAGTTCAGGGTGCCGTCGAGGGCTGTAAGGTACAAGAACGGTTTTACCGTTGACCCGATCTGGCGCATCGCCAAATTGACTCGATTGAACTGGCTCTCGCCAAAATCGCGACCACCAACCCAGCTTCGGACCAATCCTGAGTAGGGTTCGATGGCAACGAGGGCTGCCTGAAGCTCTTTGTCGCTCTTTTTCAGTTTCGGATGTGCGGCTTCAAGACCGGCAACACCTCGGGCGATAGCCTCTTCGGCGCACCGCTGCATCCCGAGGTCTAAGCCGGTGTAAACCGCGAGCCCGGTGACGGGAGCATTCTCGATGTCGAGGGTCTCTCCAAGCTCGCCCTCCAGCGTCGAGGTGAAGAATTGGGCTATCCGTCTGTGTTCCTCCTGCGGCGCCACGCGAAGGGGTCTCTGGATAGCTGCCGCGTACTGCGTCTCTGAGATGTGACCGAGGTCTCGCATCTTACCCAGCACGATGTTGCGGCGTTCCTTTGCTCGCTCGGGATGCTTGCGGGGGTTGTAGTAGGAAGGGGCCTTAATAATCCCTGCCAGGGTTGCTGCCTCGTCAATCGAGATGTCAGCTATATTTTTGCCGAAAAGAGTAGTTGTCGCTTGGGGCATACCGTGGATTGAGATCGACCCCTCCTGCCCCAGGTACACTTCGTTCAGGTAGAGCTCGAGCAGCTGCTTTTTGGAGAGGTGTCGTTCGAGGCTGAGAGCCGTGGGTATCTCCATCAGCTTGCGCGAGATCGTCCTTTTAGGAGAGAGAAAGAGGTTCTTTGCAAGTTGCTGAGTAAGGGTGCTCCCGCCCTGAACGAGCCTACCAGCCATCACATTCCGAACCATGGCGCGAACGATGCCGAAAAGATCGATACCGAAGTGCTCAAAAAAACGCTCATCTTCGATCGACGTCACTGCATGCTGCACAGACTCGGGAATAAGGTCCAGAGACACAAAACGACTGGCCCGCATGTCTTGCGCCCCCAGGTAGGAGATTATTTGAGGCTCAAGGAGCGCCCTCTGTTGGGATGCGGAGGGTGAAGTCTCCTTGCCGTCTCGAAGTGAGAGGGTCACCCTGCGTGCGGGGTACAAGGTTCCGGTAGCCGTGGTAAAGTCCCGCGTGTAGATCGTAATTGAATCGCTGCTGAGAAGGAACTCGCCGGGGCGGGATGGCTGGGCGCTTACCTCGGTATACCTTCGGTCTGAGAGGATGCCCCGAAGGAGCTCCTTCGATGCGCCGCCCTGTTCCTCTGTTCTGACCACCACGCTTCGTAGATCCAGCGGCGCGGAATAGATAACGGGTATGGAAGGTGACTCAAAAGAGCTCAGGCGTCGAGCGACCTGGGCGTCTATGCGGCGCCACAGAATAGTCAGGGTGGTTGCAGATACAATAACAAGAAGTACGAGGACCTTGACCCACAGCCTTGTTTGGCTCGGGGGAGTGGTTCGGCGCGGATTGGAGCGCGGCGCACTCTTTGGTCGTCGTCCGCAACGAGATGCCTTCCAAGTCGGGTTCCGGCAAGGTCGAACCGCACGTCGGTCTCTATTTCGACCAGGACACCGGTGGCGCCATCCGCGCGGCGGGTCGCTGCGACGTCTACGTGGGAATCGGCGAGGAAGCGGAACGCATCGCGGGATTCACGCAAAGCACGGGACGGCTCCTATACTTGTTCTTGAAGGACCGCCCGGTGCGTCCCTGACGCGTGAACGACCACGACTCCGACATCCCCGAGCACGATGAACCGATCGGCGACGTTCCGGACATGTCCGGGCCGCCGCCGTCGGTCATCTTCGGGTTTTGGCCCGATCCTTCGCCGCCGTCGGAAGAGGAAGTGCGGCTCGCGTTGACGACCTCGTTTCCCAACCTGACCTTCATCGGCGAACCCGACGGCGACGACGAGGCTTTATGGGCGTTCGGAGTGGCGGTACCGGGATTGCCGAATCCGCTGATGGTGTGGCTCGAAGACCGCGGCGACCTCTCGGCGGACGCCGTCGAGGAATCGCTCGACGACCCGATCGAGCGACGCGACGCGGGGCGGTCTCAGTGGTTGATCGGGACCGAAACCTATCTCGGTGAAGCGCCCGCGAAGGGTTTCCAAATCCAACTTTGCGTCCTCGACGCCGCGGTGGTTTCGGGAATGCCC
>JALRCK010000302.1 GCA_023262305.1 Deltaproteobacteria bacterium | reverse complement strand
GCAGAGGCTCGTCGCTGGAGCGCCCTCAGGCTCTATCGTGCACGACCCGCTCGCCAAAGAAACCTGTCTTTGGAGCTGACACGATGCCGAGCAGGTGCTGCCAGGTAATACGTTGGCTGGCAATGCCGAACCATCACACTGCTCCCGTCCGTTGTTATTGATCTTTCCGTCACCACAGTACTCAAGTTTGCACTGCGCACTACACGTGCTGCCCTGAGGGGCGTTCGCTGGAAGATCCGTGCCATCACACTCCTCATCCGGGGTGCGCACTCCGTTACCACACACCGGCCAGTAGCATACCTCGCAGGTAACCATGTCGCGCGGGTTCAGCCAGCTCGGCTTATTAGGTTCCACATGACCATAGACCCCCTTCCGGTCAGGGGAATAGCCAAGGTCCTCGCCTGTCATGACCGACTCATATCCGGGATAATCTTTCTTAAATCGTTGGTATGCTGCATTCGCGGCGCCGGAGATGCAGTTGCCATCCCCCTGAACGCCAAGCTCCATGACTTTCAGCCCTGGTTTATCACCGAACCTCTCGCCGCATGTGGTGCGATTTCCGGTGCACGAGGAGCAGTGGAATTCAAATTTCTCGTAATTTCCATCCCGACAAACACCGAGACCTGGAGCCGGCCCGTCGTACATCTCGTGATCTACCCAACACTTCTGCCCAAGCTCGTTAGTGTATGTAAAGAGCACACCGTTCACGTGACCCGTTATAACGGCACCCTGATATGTCGAGAACCCAAGCTCCCGCAACCAATACTCGATCTGTTGCTGAGGGTTGAAATCCTGACGAACAGTTTGGGGCGTTCGGCAGAGATCGACCGCCTTCACCACAGTATCACCGCAGAGCGTACATTGAGCCGAACAGGTCATGCCTGGAGGCGCGTCATTTCCATCACACTCTTCAGCGCCATTTCGAATGCCATCACCACACCGCTCAAGCACACACTGCTTGTTACATCGACTCCCCACGGGCGCTGTGGGAGGAATATCGGATCCATCACACTGCTCGGTTGCGCTGCGATGGTTATCTCCACAATACTGAAGTTTGCACTCTGCATCACATCGTGCGGTCGAAGGGGCTCCTGGCTTAAAGCGTGTGCCGTCACAATCTTCAGAGCCGGTGATCGCGCCATCTCCACAGAACTCGAGCTTACACAGAGTCGTGTTACAGGAGTACGTGGGGAAGGAGGCGCTTGACACCACAAGCGATCGAAATGCATCTGGAAGGCCCACAGATGGGGCCAATTCGTTGGGACCTGCTGC
The DNA here is from genome assembly GCA_023262305.1 of Deltaproteobacteria bacterium. GTDB lineage: Bacteria > Bdellovibrionota_C > UBA2361 > UBA2361 > OMII01 > OMII01. The sequence goes on along the minus strand of JALRCK010000302.1, from coordinate 2,704 downwards.
GCACTCTGCTCCAGCTGCGAGCCTTGGTGTCGAGCCGACGCAAGCTCCAGCGGTATCACATTGAAAGTCGGTTGTGCGACAATCTGAGGTCTTAGATGTGCTGCCAGTTTTCGGATCCGTGCAGGGGAGTCCCTTCTTACGTGGATCCGCAACCGCCTGACACTCTCTGTTACGACATTCATGCTTATGGCACTGAGCTAGGGGAACGGCGGTATCCAGACAAGCCACTCCATCGTTGGCTTCGAACACACACTGCATCCCTCTACACACCGGTTTTTCACAGGGATTACTGTTCGGCGCGGCTGCAAGACATGCCTGCCCCTGACGAATTGCGACAAAATCGCTCTCGTTTTCGGATGGAACGGCAAATCCCCGTTCATCACAGACTAACTGAGCCTCGTAGCATGACAACGGATGAGGAGCTCTCACGCCATCGAGTCGCTTCCCAACTAATTTCACATGAATACACTTGGCGTTGACGCATCGCGCCTCAATACAACTCGCCTGCTGCCCGGGATTAAGTAGAGCCATGGAGCACTGCGAGTCCGAGACACAACTTTCGGGAGGGGGCTCTGCACGCGCAGTAGCCTCCTCGGGTGAGCGAACGCTCACTTGGGCGAAACAATCGCCCTGAAACAGCACACAGATCGCAAGAAAGGCACCCAGCACACCTGAGCCGATCCGTTTCGTACATCTGGTAAATCGCTGTGAATATCTCATTGCCCGTAAGTATACGGGAACGCAAGTTCGCTATGCTCTAAATTTCGTGAAACTCAGGCATATCAAGTCTTTGCACAGGCTGGGCGACAGGCAAAGAGCGTCCAGGGGCACGATGCTGACTATCCAGGGGGCCACGACATTGGACGCCCACCGATGACGTGCAGGTGAAGATGAAAAACGGTCTGCCCACCATCCGTGCCGATGTTCGTCACAACCCGGTAGCCTCCAGGCTCAAGACCCTCGCCGCGCGCAACCTCCGCCGCAGCAAGCATCAACTCACCAAGCACTTCAGCATCTGTGCCAACCGCCGTGGCAACGCTCTCGATCGGCTTTTTAGGGATGACGAGGATGTGAACTGGCGCTACAGGGTTGATGTCCCGGAAGGCGAGGACACGCTCCGTTTCATAGACTATCTGAGCTGGAATCTCTTTCCTGATTATCTTGCCAAATATAGTATCTCCACCGTGATTCATAGTAGCACCCGCACACTTACACGTTCACAGTCATAGCCTCGACCTGCTCGAAGAGATCCTCCGATCGAACCTCAGCTCTGCCTGATACTTCATCGTAATCCACCTGGATGATGTGTTGCACCCCATCTTTTACATCGTCGAGGTGGGTAATGATGATGATCTGCTCGAACCTAGTCCGCAGCTTCTCTAAAAGGGCGAGAACGTTTCCGCGCCTCCCCTCGTCAAGAGACCCAAACACCTCATCAAGGATAAGGAGTGAAAAGTGCTGCCCGGCCCGTTCAGCGAGCATATGGGAGAGCGAAATCCGCATGCACAGATTGAGGATATCCTCCTCACCGCCACTAATGACGGTCTTTGCCTCCCCATCCTCTACTACGGTCGGGGTAAAATCTTCGCTCAACTCAACCGAGGTGTAACGACCATCAGTAAGATCGGTTAGGTACTCACTTGCAAGCTCCGCCATCCGGGGACGGATCGACGCGTTCACATACTTGCGAAACTCCGTCACCATCCGATCGCACTCGTCACACAACCGCACTTCGCGACGGAGCTTTTCCACCTCTATTTGACGCTCTGTAAACTTCTCAAGTTCTTCTCGAGTGCGCTCAATAAGCGCCTCTTTGGTGTTGACCTCGCCCTCTAGCCGAACGCGGTTCAGACGTGCTACCTCGACGAGACGCTGTGCAGCGTCGTGCGCTCCCTTCTCTTTATTGTACTCATCCTCAGAGAAACGGAGGTCGGCCATACGCTCAGAAGCGAGAGCTTTGTTCTCTTCGGCCACCTTCATCTCGCCCTCAATAATTCCTCGCTCTTTTCGGAGCGACTCAATCTTGGCTTGAAGTTGTCCGCAGAGGCTCAACTCCTGAAGCTTCGCCTCGTATCCCTTTACCTTCCGCTCGATCTCATTCCGTTCGGCCTCGATTCGTCCTACGGCCTCGGGAACACTACTGACCTCTTTCAAAGCTCGCTCAAGATCTCGCACCTTAGCGGCGAGGGTTCGCTGCTCGCCCTGAAAGTGCTTTCGCACCTGCTCAAAGGATTCCCCGAGGGATTGACCGCAGGTAGGGCAATCACTTCCTCCTTGCAGCTCGCCGACCTTTGCTACGCGCTTTTCAAGCTGTGCATACTGGCTCTTTGCGATATCACGTTCGGCTGATGCCTTAGAGACCGCCTCACGCCACGACACCTCAATCGCGCGCCCCTCCTCTTGCTTGGCCACAAGGCGATCGCGCTCGACGCTCAAGTGCCGCTTCACAAGGGAAAGGGCCTCTTCAAGATTTTGGGAGGCTGAAAGGGGCTTGAGAACTTTGAGGAGCTCTTCCTCTGCGAGTGCCGTTGAGGTCGTGACATCGTGTAGACGACGAGAGCGTTCTTCAAGGCGCACCTGCGCTCCCTGAACATTCTCCTTCTCCCGCACATACCGCGCGCGAAGACTTTCGAGCCGTTCCATCTTCTCGCGCAGGGAAGCAAAGTCACCCTCTACTTTTTGCAAGGTCTTTTGAGCCTCCATA
>JALRCK010000301.1 GCA_023262305.1 Deltaproteobacteria bacterium | reverse complement strand
TTCTCTACTTTCTCCCATCGAAGCTCGCTGATGTAGTAGAGTCCCCCCTGCTTGCTGATACTCCAATCACGAGAGCCGATCTCCTCAGGATTTGTCGGCTCTCCATCGTATACACCTCCATGCAAGGAGAATTCCTCCGCAAGGCGAACGCCAGCCTCAACGCCGAGTCCGGTGTGCGGATAAAATGAGTAAGGCTCCTGCGTAATTGTAGGGATGGTAAGAAAGGAGCTGTTCAGCATATCCCAACCGTAATCGAGAGCCGCAAATTCAAGGGTAAAGTCTCTTATTCCCGCAAGAAGCGTAAGAGAGCCATCAGCGAACGAATGTTTGTAGTACGCCTCATAGAGGGCGACATGCTCGTCGTAACCCTCGATGTTACTGGCGAACTGAAAATCCCCCATCGCATCGGTTGGCTTTTGACCATACATCCCGAGCCCGTACACGACGAGCTCGCCGTTATCCCACCACCCGGCTTTGGTTGTATCAACTGTCAGGGATAGATTCAGGGTGCCGACTACCCCAACTCCACGATGGAGACCTCCCCGAACGTTCGCCCAAAAGTCATCAACGGTGGTGGCTCTTATGAGATAACCATCATTCTCAAGCTGTTTGCGCCCCCAATCTGGTAGGAGCCCATCAGGCTCCGCCTCTTCAGCGAGCTCCTCAACGACGTTTGCCTCTTGGGCCCAACTCAGCGCGGGGAGTAGAAGCCACGAACCGAGCGCGGATACGACTAGCGACGACAGCAATCTCCGGATTTTAAGGTTGCACACCATGCGTCTAACCTAACCTCTAGGTCGTTAGGTGAACAATCCGTTTCTCTCTACCGGAGCCTTTCTTTCCCCGTACTCTCCTGGAGGAGCGAATTCGATCTTACTATCAATTATGAGACGATAGAGACCGGTTCCTGGAATCTTTTTTTCTGTCCCGGCGTAAGCCTGTATCCGAGTGAGATCAACCCTAGCAACACGACCCCTATCACAACGGGTATCTGCGTATGATTCGATGTCGCAAGAATCACAATGACCCCGACCAAAAAGAAAGCGACCACAAAACTCGACGCCGGCCAGAGGAGGGCGTGGAAGTGCGGAATCGCCTCGCCCCTTTCGGCGAGTCGTCGACGGAAACAGCCGTGGGTGTAGATAATACAGAGCCAAATCAGTATACCGATGAAGGTTACCGCTGCTGTTAGGTACTCAAAGGCCTCCGAGGGATGAAAATAATTAAGCCCCGCTCCTAAAAACAGAAACACCACCGTCATCATCATAGCTCGAATAGGTATGCCATTCGGCGCGATGTGTTTAAACCATGTTGGAGCCTGCTCCGATTGTGCGAGTGTGTGTAAAATTCTTCCTGAACTGAAGATACCCCCATTGCAGGAAGAAAGCGCTGCGGTCACGACAACAAAATTAATCACTCCGGCCGCTTTCTCGAGACCCATGCGCTGAAAAACTTGAACAAACGGGCTGCCATCGACTCCTACTTTATTCCATGGAAAGATCGCCAAGATAACGAAGAGCGCACCGACATAGAAAAGAATACGGTACTTCGTCGATGCGTGGAGCTCGAACTCGAGTTGGGTACCAAGAATATACGTTGCTTTCATAAAGCTCTGACAGAGGCTGGAGTCCCTTGCGATTTCGTTAAAATGACGCTTGAAAGCCTTCTCATGCTCACAGCGGGCATATCACACCCAAAGGTGCAGAGCGTTCTTATTGACGCTAAGGACTCCCGTCGTTCGTCCGAAGACAGGTTAGTAGACTTCGTTATGGCTCTAGACGAGCATGGGTTTCTGGGGAGGAGTCAGCATCTCGGCCATATCTACTCCGGCTTGCCGGCTGAAATTAAGGCCGTAACGAAAAAGATAGACCTTCCCCTCAGTGAGCTCCGGGCTCTTAGGCACAACCTAAAGAATTCGGCGATTACGGCACTGCTTTCAACAGAGATGTTTAAGGGACTTTCTAAGGAAGACGCATTCGTTGAGCTGGTGAGCGCCCTGGATGAACATAAACTTCTCGGAAGCAGTCAGAATCTCCGCCATATCTACTCCGGCTTGCCGGCTGAAATTAAGGCCGTAACGAAATGTATAAACCTTCCCCTTGCTGAGCTACGTAGTATTCAATCCTTCCTTCGTCTCCCTACCACTGTAGCTTGGATAGAGGCTACATTACCGGACTACCCGCGTGAGGAACGGCTACAGCTCTTGCTTGAGCAATACAACAACGACACGGATAACAAGACTAATCGTCAAAAACTGTTCCAGGCGCTACCGAATAATTTGTCACCTAGTATCTATAAAGGCGATCTAACAACAGCCTCTCTGCGGCTTGACCTTCCCGAGCAGACGGTCTTCTTCGATTCAAATGAAGAGCGTGTAGTTGCGCAACTTCTCTTTAAGTACGGCTTAGTTGAGAAGTTCATAGAGGGGCGAAACCTCCACGTCATAAGCGGGAACTCCAGGATCTCTCTGGATTTCAAAATTGGTAATGTTTTTCTCGAATACCACCCGCTGAGCCGGAGCGAGCGTGATGCGGGCCTCTCCCTTGAGGAGGCCGGCGAGCGTAAGAGGTCGAGCGTGAGTCACGAGAGGTACCCGGACCACGAGGTGATCCACATCTGGAAGCTAGAGCAGCTCCACGAGGTGCTGGTTAGTCACCCCGTACTGAACACCATGCTATCGCCTGAGTTTCGAAGCCTCAGTAAGGCGGCTTTCTTAAAAGATGTCAGGGCTGCAAAGGCCCAGGGCCATAAGATCGATCGTGCGGTGAAAGCCAGTAGGGCTTTGGCAGTGTAGGGAGGTATCCAGAGGGAGTTACTTTGCGCCGGGGAATGATTGGTGAGTGTGATCGAGCTTCGCGGCGAGGATGTAGTCGTTCTCACTCAACCCACCAACTGTATGCGTCCAGACTTCAAGCACCACGCGACGAAAGAAGATGTGAATGTCGGGGTGGTGGTCCTCATTGTCCGCTATCTGTCCGGCAAGCTGTACCCAAGCAACTCCATCCATGTAGGTCTTGAACTTGTATTCCCTTCGCAATTTCGTTCCTTCGACCACGCTCCACTCCGGAGTTTCTTTGCCGAGTTGGGCGCGCGCCTCCTCAGAGAGCGCAGGGGTACCCTTGGGACAAGGTGTGCAACGCTTGGATAAAAGGTGTGACATGGTGTGGACTCCACTCGGTTTTTGTCGTCGACGGAGCCAATAAAGCATCAAAGCTCCCGGGGGTAAAGCGGCATAAGGCGAAGGTTCGTTACCTCGCCCGGAAAGATGCACAGAAAATTCTCTTATGAGCAATTTTGGGGAATTAATCTGGGATGTACCAGCAAGGGGGCAGAGGGCGCGTTGACGGAGATAAATCTAGGTTGTACCAGAGGGGTACCAGAGAGGGCGCACGTTTCAAACATCGTGCGAAAAACACAATTTATTGACGAGGGCTCGGCGCTCTCTTGAGCCCCCCCTCCGCATCCTATCCCCAATCAAAAGATGGGGCTGACTTACTTGCTCATTCACGGGAAGATTGGCCGACATCCTTTGCACGATTCAATTACGATGCTTATGACGACACCTCGATCACGTATCTTGTCCGGCGCATGCCTCGTGATGGCACTCCTGACGCTTCAGGGATGTGTGGCGGCCGCACTACCCGCGCTCCCCGCAGGTCTGCCATTCGTTCCCACAGACCAGATAAACGACCTCCTCCATGGCAAACAGCAAACGAATGAACCCAAATCCGGTCATAAAGAGGAGATCATCGGCATCGACTCAGAGGTTCCTCGCCTCCTGAAAACCATGGGGTCTGGAGGAACGATCGATATCGCCACAGCGATCTCTGATGAGAAGGATGGTTACGACAGCACCCTCGCCCAGGCTGAATTAGGACGCATCGCCCAACTGCAAGGGGAAACACAAGCCAGCCTTGATCAATTTGAAGACGTGCTCGACGACATCGACGACATCGACGAACGCGCCATCATCAGCA
>JALRCK010000300.1 GCA_023262305.1 Deltaproteobacteria bacterium | reverse complement strand
GAGAGGATTTCATAGTCCCTCTCTACAATCCTACTGAGCGGAAGGTGGTACTTGGATGCATGGAGCCAAATGGCACCGTGTATGTTCGAGTTCCCAAAACGGAGGCTTTCATTCCCAGAAGGTAGGCATGGAACCGAGGATTGATTCCAGTCATACACCACCGCCAATGTCGCGGGTAAAGTAAGGTGCCTAGCAGGATGGTGACAAGGTACATCCTGTTGCGCATTTCGATAGTTTGACTTCGTCCTTCGCGAAGACTTTGGAGGGCCAGGCAACTTCGTTGGCGCCGCAGAAAAAATCCTCGACGTATCTGAGACTTCGGCAAGCTCAGTAGGGTCGTGGATACGCCCCCGCCTTCGTTGCGAAGTCGAGTCCGGTGTTTTCGTCGTCTCCGCCTCGTTTCGTCAAAACTCTCAAAATGCTCACACCGGTACCATTTTTTCACCACCCCGCTAAACAAGAAGAGGAGCCGCATGCACGACAACCAGAGAGGTGTTAGGGAGAGAGCCGCGACCGCCAATTCCAACGTAGACACGTTGGTTATGCGACGCGCCGACACGGTAACAATTGCTGGGCGCAATTCCACACTATCATCCTTCGGAGAGCTAACACCTCCGAGCAAACCCCGACGATCTCGAGAGGGTCTACCCCTAGATGCTCAAGACTTAGCCAGAATTAAGTCCGACCTCACCCCAGCACGAAACGGGTTGAGGGAACGAGGGCACCTCGATCCTCTTGCGACGCTCGACTATCTAAGAAGTGCTGTGGCCAACGCTCGACGACTTCTGCGACACGAAGAGCTGGGGTCGCTCGCGCTCGCTTGGTCGGTAACCCAGAAGGCCTATCGCAGCTTATTTGGCACCCAAGGGTTTTCCAAACAACCTACTCGCGCGGCGATTGAGGGAGTAATCGATACTTCCCTGTCAGCTTTACGAAAGCACCATCAGGGCGAGCTACGGCCCTTAGTTGATACGGTTCGAACGCAGTATAGTGGCAGAACTTTCATACCAGATAATGACACCCCTGAACTCCTCAAACTAGCTGCAGTTCCGGTCTCAAAGGTTGGCAGAGTAATCTCCATGAAAACTCTCGCGGCTGGCGTCTCAGCAGCGTTAGATCGACTTCCTGCATCCATCTCCCATGTCACGAAAGATATCGGCCCTGAACGGATAAAGATAGCCCGTTTGAACGAACGACAGGAGATTGAGTGCCTTGAGCTTTCATTCCTTCGACCAGGAAAAGTTGACATCATCTTGAACGGACAGATGGTTGGCAACCTTTGGAATGATGACGCGTTGAAGGCCGCGGAGATGTTTGCGAAAGGTCGAGGCTTCACCATCCGACCACGAAAGCAAGAAGTTTTCATTGTTACCTAGCAGGGGGGGATGAAACTCACCTGTGGTCTCACGTTTGAACAGATCACGAAACCGTGCACGTACCCGAACATCTTGGAGCTGGTGGTCCAGGTACGTTTACGTTCAGGCACACGACAACCCCCCTTGGGCGCCCCTGTTGTCTCATGGAGTAGAGGCCACACGCTCTATCGCCAGGACCTCGGTTTGACAGATCCGCAACGCGCGCTCATACCGATGAGCGCTGACTGCGAGGGCCTGCACCATAACATCTGTGACAAATCCCACATGCTGCTTACGACCTAACACGTTCGCGTTCGGCTCGTTGACTCTTTGTCGCAGTGAGGAAAAAAAATCGTCACACCGTTTCATGGCGGCGTGACGTATGTAGCTGCTCGTGCCGATATCGATATCAGTTGGGTTTTCTTCACCTCTCCTGGCCGCGGAGCCGATAAAAAACACCGGAAGGTCGAATCCCGATTCAGACATAAGAGACTGCATGATTGTCACGATCCGCCCCTGGTTGATGCCTAACTCATTTCGATCTATCACCCGCTCCGTGAGGTAGTGCGGCAACCAATCTTGTCCCAACGGTGTCGTGTGGAGCCCCTCCTCTATTACCATAAGGGGGCTCTTCATCAGTTCTTCCAGCGGCACCCCGCCGTGAGCTACGGCATTAGTAAACGAAAGCAACTCCGCTTGGGAAAGCATTCCTGCTCGCATTCGGGCCACTATCGGCCCTTTAAGCGAATGTATCTCACTATCGCTGAGAATCCTTCGGTCCCGTCCCTGGGCTATGTGGCGCTGCCTTGTTTGAAGCTCAGACGCAATCGCTTGGTCCACGAGAGCCTCTTCCCTCGAATCCACCGGAGGAAGGCTGTGATCGGATAGAGATCCGGCTGCTGTTCCCTCTCCGGCGGCTCGAAGATCGCTCCGAGGTTGCGCCTTCTGCCCCTCCTGACCGGCACACATCTCTAGCTCCTCTTCCCGACACCGTACAAGCTATCGAAAGCCGCTCTGTCGTACTCTACCACCCGTCTAACGTCTTGCGTCAACTCTTCGTACGATACAGGCCCATCAAGTAGTCGTGCCCTCCACAACACTCCGGTGAGCTTGATGATCGCCTCCTCATCGGTTGTGAATTGCGGCACCTCGCCAACTTGCCGTTTGACCGCGGTCAACTCCTCTCTAACCGCGAAAGCAGTGCACACTATGACGAGTAAGATATTAGAGGTTGGAAATCGCTTTCCATCGGGCGTGGGCAGGCGCCCTTTTACCACACCCCCATACGTCACAACTGAATCGTGAAATGGGCCATTCATTGAAACGATATCCCTCGCCGCCATCACCCACGAGACTATACCGCGCGTCGCACGAAAGATCGGGCAATTCATCTGATTAAAAGCTGCCAATTCCCCCTTCCGCATCATCAGATCACGGTGCATCAACATATCCGCCAGCTCCGTCGTCAGGTGCTTCAAAGCCGTTTGAAAAGTTGCATCAGAGGATATGCCCGGACATGTGAAGAATGGCACTAGCTCCATCACATCGCCGGGCACGCGGCAGTCGACGAAGCGCTGAGATGTCGTGAATCGAGTATGCACGCTGGCCTCGATCTCCCCCCTTGTGGGCATTCCAGACTGCCTTGCGCGCATAGATAAGGACTCACCTCCTTCTCCGACACGATCGTGCCGTCCCCCCTCATCCCCAATCGCTCTCATCATAGTCATCAGCCCTGAACACCCGATGCGGTTGATTTTTCGGCACTGTGTATAGCTTTGAACTCCTGTGAGATAATCGAAAGCACCTTCACAGCGGTAGGCGCGCCGCCTCCCTTGAGCACAGCGAGCAGCCGATTTAGAACGAAGGCTCTTGACCCAAACCTGCCTGCCACCCTCGCGCATCCATCAAAGACCTTACCCAGGATCGACCTCATCTGCCCAGAATCAGACCGTTCGTCGATGAGCCGCTGATACACCCTGCGCACAACGCCAGGATCTCGCTCCAACGCCTCACACACAATCCCTGGGGCGCGGTGTTGTATCTCTTTCATAACAACCTGGGCGTACCTGTTGGCCCGCACCTGCCGAGAGCTCATCATTTCGATCCTCTCCCCCCAGGTAACAAGCCCGTCCGTAGAAGACGTGCGTATAACGGTCGAGATATCTCTGATCACGGTCCCCGAGAACGCCCTGCCGATCTTATGACAGAGCGTATCAATACGCTCCGCCCACTCGCTGCACAGAGCCAAGTTCGGGGTGCCTAAATACGCGCGCAGCAGCTCGTCACGCGCCTTCAGCAGGGCCGGCACTGAATCTCGCGCCTGCAGTGAAGCTATTTTTTTGCCCATCGCCACCAAAGAGTCCTCAAAAAAACCCTCATGAAACTCCCACTTTGGTTGACCAGAACCGTCCGACCGCTTCCAGAGGTCGATTATCTCGCCCCATTGAGGAATTGCATCTACGTTGTGAAGGATTTGTATGTGCTTACAGATCCTGGTCAGGTCAGAGGCACATTTGAGGCGCGTAGCGCGAGACGACTTACTTTCTCTAACGCCGTCGACCTCGACTGGGGCTGTGAGCACCCGATCCCGCAGGCTCTCTAGTTGGGGAAGGATACGCGCCGCCTGCTGCGAA
>JALRCK010000002.1:17237-25067 GCA_023262305.1 Deltaproteobacteria bacterium | reverse complement strand
GGCGGCCTCCGGGCTTCTGGCCAGCGAGGCGAGCGCCGGTCCCGTCGCGTTGACCGGCCTGGGATCGGCCGATCAGCGGTGGGAGATGCAGATCGCGCCGATCGGCGACGGTCGGCGGCTTGTTCACCTGTCCGATCGCAGCGGCAGCCACCCCTCCGCGTGCTACTTGGATGGTATTTGCATCATTCCCGAGAGGGCGGGTAGTGGGAGCGACCTGATAGGCGCTCTTCGTTCGCTTGGCAGATTCCCGCAACATCTTCTCAACTACAGGATTTATGTTCGGTCCTGCACTGATGGTGGGTCCGCCACCGAGTTTGCATGGTGTCGCCTTGGGGTTTTCATTACCGGGGTTATCGCTCGCGTGCGTAACGTCGATGGCGATGCCGACCTCAGGATTAATTCCGTAGGCTGACGTTTGGGCGCCGCGTAATCCAACCTCTTCTTGAACCGTGCTCACCGCGAACAGCCCCACGTTGAGCTTTCTCTTAGAGCAGATTCTCAGCACTTCCATCGCAACAAAGAGACCGACTTTATCATCAAGTCCGGGTGCGGAGATGAGTCCATTCCCGAGATCAAGGACCGAGAGGTGAAAGGTCGCAACATCGCCAATACGCACGCGGCGCTCTGCGTCACGCTTGTTTTTTGCACCGATATCGATCCAGATTCGATCGATATCGTTCTTTGTTTTGTCTCGCTCCTCACCGCTTTGAGCGTGAATCGGTTTTCTTCCGATAATCCCCTCCACAGCGCCTTTTTCGGTGTGGACGGTAACCCGGGCAGCGTGAAGGACTCCCACGTCTATTCCCCCGAGCGCGGACACATAGAGATACCCGTCGCTGGAGATATGTCGAATCATCAATCCGATCTGATCGCAGTGCCCCGCGAGCATGACTTTTCGGGGAGCTTTGGGGTTGAGGGCGCAGATGACGTTACCGTGAAGGTCGGTCTCGATTGAGTCGGCGTACGGCTTCATTCGTTTGCGCACCAGTCGTTGAACTGGTTGCTCATGACCGGTGGGCGAGGGGGTAAGGAGGAGTGAGTGAAGAAAGTCTTTTGATTCCATGGTGAAAAACCTCTTTGGGTACAGGGAGTACGATGATGATAGGGGATTTAACGGTGCGCCACCACGGCGTTTTTCCGTCTCCCGTGGGTCCCTGGTTTACAGGATCAAACGACTCCTAAGGTAGGCTCGCGCCTGGATTGACACCGAAGCAGCGATACGGTCGTCGTCTAGGCTCCCCGCACCCCGGGCGTCGTCCGCGCAGATGAAGCCCTAAGGGTTCTCCGGGTAATTGGTTGACCTACCGGATAGGCATTTCTCCTACGGTCATAAAAAGCGCCACACATCCTTTAGGTTGGTGGGGAATGAGTCGACTCCTCTGATGACGGGTGTAGGAGTTTGAGCTTTATGAAAGCGTTATGTAGTCCGGTTCAAAGTGCGTTTTTTGCCCTCGTAGCGTCGCTTGTGATCTCGCAAACATTTCCGGGAGTCGCGGTCTGCCAGAGCCCTCAACCGGATGACGACACACTTCGCGTTGACTCCGGAGCGATTGGCGACCTCTCCTTCTGTGACGGTGCCAATCAACCGGATGATTTTGGGATTATTAAGTTCCCAGCGAACCAGCCCGGGTGTCCGTGTGTATGATGGCATGTCGCAACCCAGATTGGTGTATGCGGTCCGTGCGATCCCAAGTGCATTCAAAAGCCTCGAGGCTCAGGTTCCGGAGATAGCGCAGCTCCAGCGGATGAGTAGGAGTGAGCGGACGAAGAGGTTCTCCAAGAGCTCTTTTCAAGAAACCGCACTCGAATATTTCCCCCAAGAGACTTTGTAGATTTTTTCAGTTACTTCACCGTAGTCACAGGCGCCTATCTGGTCTACAACTTTGGTGACCCAGCTTTTTGCTCCGCTTTTCGGGGTGTTTCATTTCATTTTTTTAATCACTCTAGGTATGTTCGCTCCCCCTTCATTACAGCAGCTTCGGAATGCAGACCGGACTTTACTTAAAAAACTTCAAGACCGAGCCCGGGATAAACGGTCTTTTGCAGGCTGGCGTAACGGTGAGGTTGCAAAGCGGCGCGCGGATATCTCCTCGGTTGACGGTCTGGCAAAACTACGGCGCTTCCTTGAGCAGAAAGACGCGTTCACGATTCACCTCGCCAAGAAGCGATTCCGCGATAAAGATGGCGCGACTCTCTTTATTACGTGCGCTCGAGCAGCCACCACTGACATGTGGCCGATGGGTGCCAGCTATTGGGCGCGCGATAACGCACTGATTGCGGCTCGATATCTTTTTTCTGGGGACAAGAAGTATCGGCGGCTGGGAAAGGAACTTCTTCTCTCGGTGATAACCTTTATGTCTACGGTATCGCAGCTCGATCGATTTGAGGGAATTATTCGCTCAACATCAGCTCGGTATCGGAGGATTCCCACGAACTGGCCCTATATCTTTGCGTCGATCTCAGACAATCTCTCGACGTCACGAGAAGAGAGTTGGTCCCACAAGCAGGACGCCTGGCAAATCGCCGCCTACTACCTGCTTGAGGGGTTAGAGCAGGGGCTTATTTCCCCAAAAGAGCTCACCAGCAAGCACAAGAGATTCTTAAGTCTCATCGTTCCCTTTTTAGCCAAGGTTTCTTTTTGGTCATGCGAAAACAGCGGCTCCTGGGAGGAGATTCCCGCGGTGCGGACTTCGGTTCGGGCATGGGAGCATCGGCTGCTTATTAAGCTTTTGAAGGTGTCGAACGTGAGGGGCTTTGCCTTCATTGAGAGAGTGTACTCGCGCAATCGGGCGCATCTATCCAGGGAGTTTCGAAAGCTCGATTTCGAACAGGCCATTCTTCACATGGAGCGGCGTGTCATCAAGGAGGTAACGCGAGATCTGCCGGGCGAGTCGCCTCGATATACCCGCGCGGATGCTCGCCACAGGAGAGCGGACGCCGCACTTATCTATCTTCTGATGATTGACTATCCCTACTTTCTGGCAGCTCGGATGGTGCGGAGCCCTGAGTGGGCACATCGGCTTGAGGCAAAAGTGCTCAAGACTATCTCCACTCTCGAAGACCCTGTCACGGGAGCGATTCGTCGCTACAAGGATGATTGCTACCAGCGCGTTGGGTACTTTCACCATGAGACCATTCACAAACTAGCTCAGATCGGTGGTTCGCCATCAGGGGATTTCAGTTCCCACTTCTTGGCTCGAAATCGGGCTGTTCCCAAGGGACGAGAGGCGGCGTGGACACACTTTGTATGGCAGCTTTCAGCGTGGAGCGGGAGGCGATACCTCGAAACGGGCTCAAAGGTCTATCTGCGACTTCACACGGGGTATTTCAAGAGGGGATTAGCCCTTATCACGGGTTCGGGGGAGGTGAGTATCGAACAGGATGCCCGAGGAAAGCCTCGAGTGACCTCACTACCGCCGTTTCGGATGCCGGAGTGTTACATGTCTGAGCGAACAGTAGACGGTAGGCTCCTTGTGGTTCCCTCGCCCCATACGCCGCTCAACTGGGCAGTGGCAGAGATGCTTGACGCCTTTGGAGTCAGAAAGCAGATCCTAGAGAAGAATACCGCTAAATAATCACTGGTTGGAGCTTCATTTCCAGGTATGGTAGGGTGCCTTGATTGATTGATTTTATTGTTTTTTTGGCAACCCACCCATGTCAGTTGAAGAGAGCGTTGTAGAACCAGTTGTCGACCAAGTCGCGGAGAGAGCTAACCGACTCGTCAAGCTTGAGAACTTTAAAAAAGCGGGCGTGCATCCATACCCTGCTCGGTTCGACAAACAGATCGACCTCGCCCAAGCTAGAGAGCTGCCGTTGGAGGCTCAGGTAAAAACCGCCGGGCGTATCGTGCTCTTTCGTCAAATGGGCAGTATCACCTTTGCGCACCTTCAAGATTTCTCTGGACGCATGCAGGTTGTCTTCAAGAAGGATATCCTTGGTGAAGAGCTCTACAAGTTGGTTACTAAGAACCACGATCTGGGTGACTATATTGGAGTTGAGGGCGTCACGTTTGTCACCAAGACCGGAGAGAAATCCATTCAAGTAAATACGTGGACCTTTTTGGGCAAGGCGCTCTTGCCGCCGCCAGGGAAGTACCACGGATTAAAGGATCGTGAGGTTCTGTATCGTCGTCGCTACCTCGATCTGATGTCGAACGAAGATACTCGCAAGCGATTCGCGCTCCGCTCCGCGCTCCTTCGCGCTATCAGGGAATTTTATTGGAAAGAGGGATTTCTGGAGGTCGAGACATCGACGTTGATGCACAATGCTACGGGAGCAGCAGCGCGACCTTACCACACGCACAACAACGCGCTCGATATTGATGTGGTACTGCGCATCTCCCACGAATTGCCGTTGAAAGAACTAGTCGTGGGTGGATTTGAGAAGGTCTTTGAGATGGGTAAGGCCTTTCGAAATGAGGGGCACGACCCGACGCACCTTCCTGAACACACGCACCTTGAGCACTATGCTGCGTTTTGGAGCTATGAGGAGAATATTCTTTTTACTGAGCGCATGATCGACTACCTCTTTAGCGCGTTGAATCTTCCAAAGGTTATGCCGTTGAAGGATCGCGATGGTAATGAGCATCAGGTGAACTGGACGACCCCGTGGCCGCGAGTCAATTACCTCGAGTTGATTCAGAAAGACTCTGGCTTGGATGTCATGAGGTATACGTCTGCTGATGAGCTTCGTAAGGACATCAGGGCCAAAGGAATTGAATTTGAGGGGATGAGTTCTATGGGACTCACGACTCTCATCGACAACTTATACAAAAAGGTCAGTCGACCGAAGATCATCAGCCCAACGATCCTGTTTAATTACCCGAAGATCTTGCAGCCCCTCGCGCGCGTGAATGACGAAAATTCCCGTTTGGTTGATCAGTTTCAGCTCGTTGTTAACGGCTGGGAGATCATCAAGGCCTACTCTGAGTTGGTTGACCCGGTCGATCAACGCGAGCGTTTCGTCGAACAGTCTTCAGCTCGCAGTGAGGGTGATGAGGAGGCGATGGATGTCGACGAAGAATACCTCGTCGCGATGGAGCATGGTATGCCACCGATCAGCGGATGGGGCATGGGAGTTGATCGATTCATGGCCCTTCTCACAGGACAGGAGAATCTTCGTGATGTTGTTCTCTTCCCGTTGATGCGCCCCGAATAGCGGAATCATACATGGCAAAAAAGAGTTCAGAGGCACCCTCCGCAGCGGAAGCTCTCGTGAAGAAGGTGCCTGTGTTGCACGTTCTCGTCAGACCGGGTGGTGCTTACAAAGTTGGTCGACGATGGGGGATGTTTGATACGCTTGGAGTACGTGCTATCGACGACCTGAAGTTCTCTGAAGGTACCTCGGAGCGGGTGATTCTCGCTTTTTCTGAGAAGCCGCCGCATGCATCCGACATCAAAGCCGTAGAGATTCCAACACAAGTCGCACTGGAGAGGGTGTTCTTCCATATTCAGGGGATCTCGACTCTGTATATCAATCCTCGCACGTTGACCCCTGGGCTGTCGGTTCAACAAGAGGGAATTGAGTTTTCGATTCCTGAGAAATTTAGTGAGGCTCATCGTGTTTCTCGGGGAGAGATACCTGAGATTATCGGCTCCTACGCGCTTCCGAAGCGCAAGGTGGTCGATATCCTTGAGCGAGGAGAACGGGCGTTTCGTCAGAACTCCCTTTTTGAGGCTCTTTGCCTGGCTCGCCGTGCCAAGAGGGCTGATAGCACTGACGTACACCGCGCATGGTTCATCGAGTTGATGTCGATGAGCTACATGGGCCTTCCTGAAGAGGCGCTCTCGTTATACGAGCAGTATCTTTTGCGAGGTTCCTCTGAGCCTGAAGCACAATTAGTCGCCGCTCGATTTCGGCTCTTGTTACGACAGTTCAATGAAGCTCGAACTATTTTTCATACGCTCACGTTCCATGAAACATTGGGTGTGATAGCGTCGTGTGAGCTTGCACGCTCACATCTCGCGTCGGGAGAATTCGACAGGGCGATCGACCTCGCATCGAACGCCATTCAGAAGGATCCAACCTACCTTGAGTCATACCTTGTCCGCGGAGTTGCCCAGCGTGGGCTGTCCTACCCAGTTGGTGACGAAGAGGGGTTGCGAGACGCGCTAAAAGATTTAGAGAAGGTCGCGCAGGCCGGAGGATTTAACGCACCTGAGGCGCTCTTTCATGCCGGAACGATCTTTGGTCGTCTCGGTGCTCTTGAGCAAGCTGAGATCGCTCTGCGTCAGTCTTTGTTTCAACGAGATAGATATGCAAGCCGAGATGCTCTTGTGCGGGTGTTGTGCGCATCGCACAAACACGCGGCAGCGCGCGATGAATTAGAGTTGGTGTGTGATCTTGTGCCTGCGGCAACGGCTGATCTTAAAAAGGAGATCGAGTCTCATATCGCCAGCGCTGAGTCAGAAGAGGGGAGTGGCGAGGCTCCAGAGGCGCTTTGGTCAAAAGAGTTTGAGTCAGCAGCTGCGAGTGCCAAGCGCACCCTCGAGGAGTGGAAGGTTCCGATCGCGTCAAACCTTGGTGACTTTTCGATGCTCGATGATTTTATCAACCGGTATGCCCCTGCGGGAGACTTCATGTCAGTGGGCGCGTTTTCTCATCTTCACGAGGTGGGGATGGCAGCGGTCGGGCGTGCTCTCTCGTTGCATCTCGGTGCGGTGCTGATTCGAGCGGGATTGGCATCGTGGAAGGAGGGGCAGGACGATAGGATTGCGCTGACCTCCACGCGAGGACTGAGAATACCACTAGAGTCCTTTGTTCAGGAGCGACTGCTGTTGGGCGCCAGCGGGGATAATCTTACCTCGCTAGAGTCGTTAATCGCCGAGATATCGTCATGTGAGGGGATGGATGAGCCTCAAAGCTCCGACAGAGAGGGGTGGTGGCGAGCCGCGAGTGATGATGAGGTCAAAGAGTTTCAGGCGCACGCTCGATGGGCGGGGGAGACATTGACGCGGCTCGGAGCAGATCTGCATGGAGCCCTGCGCGACCTTGAAGAGGTTGATCGGGTTATCGAACACTCCTTTGAGCCAGGCGGGGTGGTTCAAGAGGTTGCCAAGCCGATCCTTGGGCACGATGTAGAGCGCTTTGTCGTAGGTATGGGTCTCTTTGTGGGAGACCTCGTCACCCAATTGAGTGCATCAAAATGGTTTACGCACGAACTTCCAGAGGGGTTCTCCTTGCAGGTGCAGGATCTGGGTCGGATCTTTCCGGTGGCGACTATTCAGCGACGAGTCTACTTGGCATCGGCAGCCGACCCTGCGGCTAAGCTGGGGAGCTTTGCTTTCGCGGTTGCTGCTGCTGTTATATCTCAGAGGATCCGGTCGGGAGTCTATCGTGATCGACCTCATGTTATGACGGCGTTTCGGGAGCTTTTACCCAGGGTGGCAGAGTTTTCGGAGGCTGAGCTTGAAGGGGTAGTCGACGCCCTTTTTCAGCGGAGTTGTCCCTGAGTGAAATCCTCTTGAAAGATGGACCGATAATGACCAGAATTCCCACTTGAGGGGATGAATACCCCCCGTCTTTCGCCCGTCCTACCCCCTACGGCTGCCTTGTCGAGGGGTTTTTGGGTGCACAAACTGGAGCTTTGAAGGTCATGATCGAGGTTAGTGGGCTCTCCAAGAGCTACGGAGATTATCAGGCGGTAGCTGATGTGACATTTACGGCGGCACCAGGTGAGGTCGTCGGGTTTTTAGGACCCAACGGAGCCGGCAAGACTTCAACGATCCGTATGCTTGCAACCTACCTTCCTCCCTCCGCTGGGTCAGCCAAGGTGGCTGGGTTCGACGTGGTGACTCAAGCAGACGAGGTTCGTAAGCGCATTGGATACCT
>JALRCK010000002.1:0-17227 GCA_023262305.1 Deltaproteobacteria bacterium | reverse complement strand
ACCTTCCAGAGAATCCTCCGATCTACGGCGAGATGACGGTCCAGGAGTACCTCAAGTTTGTAGCCGAAATTAAGGGAGTTCCTCGTGCACAGCTCGCGTTCAGGATTCAAGAGGTGATGGAGCGGTGTTTTATAGCAGATGTGAGGAACAAATTATGTCAGCACCTCTCTCGAGGATACCGGCAACGGGTCGGATTGGCTCAAGCGATTATACACGACCCTGAGGTTATCATCCTCGATGAGCCAACGAGTGGGCTCGATCCAAAGCAGATCATAGAAATTCGACGCCTGATCAAGTCACTCGGTGAAAAACATACCGTACTGTTAAGTACGCACATCCTGCCTGAGGTCACCATGGTGTGTAGTAAGGTCGTGATTGTGAATCGTGGGCGTGTTGTTGTTGAGGGTGCGCTGAATCAGATCTCTCGCGACAAATCGCTTGAGCAGGTCTTCCTAGAAAGTGTCAGCCAAGATGAGTCGGTTGAAGTAGCCGCGTAGGGAATTTTGTTGTGTAGGTTCGTTGGTGGAGACGGAGTATGCGTAATATTTGGGCTATCTGTAAGAGAGAGTTGCTCGCGTTTTTTGTATCACCCATAGCCTATTTCGTCATAACAGGATTTACCCTTCTCGTTGGGTACTTTTTCTTCCTCTATTTGGCGCATTTCGCTCAAATGATGAACCTTGCTCCAATGATAGCGATGCGCGGGGGGGACATGCCCAATCTCAATCGGGATGTGATTGAGGGGGTGTACCAAACTATGGTGGTTATCCTGGTTTTCCTGATCCCCCTCCTTACCATGAGGACAATCGCAGAGGAGAAGCGTAGAGGCACGTTTGAGCTTTTGATTACATCCCCCGTCTCTGTCTCTCAGGTCGTGCTTGGAAAGTTCCTGAGCATCGCCCTTGTCTTGACGGTCATGCTCGGCGTGAACTTAATCTTCCCCGGGCTCTTGGTTGCTTACGGCAATCCTGAAATATCTCCGATCCTCTCCGGTTTTACGGGGGTCCTTCTGTGTAGTTTTGGATTTGCCAGTATCGGAATGGCAGTTTCGTCGTTCACAGAGAATCAGGTCGTAGCTGGTGTATCGAGTATGGTAACGCTGTTGCTCTTGTATGTTATTCAGGCACCGGCTGAATCCCTTGGCGGTAGTGCTGCGGAGTTCTTCCGATACATCTCGCCGATTGATCAGTTGCAGGACCCGCTCAAGGGAATCGTAACGCTCAAGTCGATGGCATACTTTTCGAGCATGATCGCGATTGGGCTCTTTCTGTCGCAGAGGTCTCTTGAGGCTTATCGCTGGCGATAGTTAATTGAACTATGTAGGAGATTGAGAGATGGAGACAACGTTACGTTTTTCCGGGTACATAGGTGGTGTCCTCATGGCGTTCGGCATGCTTGGGGCGTGGATACTTGGATCCTTCACCGCTCAGCCGCTCATCGTCGCCCAATTTATTCTTGGAGGACTCTTCCTCGTGCTGTGGGCTATTACGTCGGGGATGCAAGGAATTTCAAGCGCGTCCCAGGTAATTACTGGGCGAAGTGCACGTTTTGGGTACAACGCGGTGCTCTATTCTGCTGTGTTCGTTGGCTTAGTAATCGTCGCGAATATCTTTGTGCTGCAAAACAACCGGCGATGGGATCTCACCGAGCAGGGGGTGTATAGCCTCTCTGAGAAGAGCATCAATATAGTCAAAGGACTCACAAAACCTTTGCGGTTTGTCGCCATGGATACCTCCCATATGGTGATGCTCGGCGGCGGGGCGGATCCTGAGAAAACTCGTGACCTCCTTGAGCTCTACAAGTACCACAATTCGAAGGAGGTTTCTTTTGAGATTCTTGATCCACGCACAAAACCAGTCGAAGTTGACCGGCTCGGAATGAAGCAGGGTAATCTTACATCGAATATGGAGAGGGGACCCAGTCGGCTATTAGCCGAATCAATCAGATCGACGAGCAATCGATTACTAATGCAATCGTAAAGCTCACAAAAGGAGCTGTAAAGAAGCTCTACTATATCGAGGGGCACGGCGAACCTCCACTTGACGAACAGAGCGAGGGAGGAATGAGTTCCTTCGTGGCTGCTCTTGAGGATGAGCACCTGCTCGTTGAGAGCTTGCTTTTGCCTCGAGTGGGGAAGATTCCTGAGGACGCCGCCGCAGTTATTCTAGCCTCTCCAAAACTAAAGATTCAGGATGCAGAGCAAAATGCTATCACCACATATGTAGATGGTGGCGGACGGCTGATCATGATGGCTAATCCCGAAGACGGAGGCAGCCCTGAGGTCCAGGTTCTTGCCAAGAAATTTGGCATCGATGTTGGTAGTGATGTGATCTTGGATGCGGAATCACAGCTCTTTACCGGAGGACCACAGATCTTTGTCACGATGGAGTTTGGTGCCCATCCGATCAGCAGCAAGTTGTCACCGCGACAGCCTCCTGTTTTTGCGTTTGCGTCGAGTGTTCGGGCGCCGGAATCTTCAGTAGGGGAGGTAACCTATAGCGAGCTGCTCAAGACAGGTAAGAACTCCTGGGCCGAGCGAGATGTAGCGCGACTCTTTGACAAAGCTGATGGAAAAGCTTCGTTCGGGGCTGATGATATCAAAGGTCCGGTGTCGATCGCTGTCGCCATGGAGAAGAGGGTCGCTCAGGATGGAAAGGAGCCAGTGGATTCCCGGGTTGTTGTTTTTGGTGATGCGACCTGGTTGAGGAATGACTCCTTTGGAGCGATGGGCAACCGTGACCTCATACTCAATGTCGTGAATTGGGCTGCGGGAGAAGAGGCCTCGATCGCTATCGGTCCACGCCAGATGCGACGCTCTGTGGCCGAGTTCACTCAATCAACTTTTGATACTATCCTCGCCCTAAGCTTCCTTGGACCGGAATTTATTCTCCTGCTCGGTATCTTTATTTGGTGGAGGAGGCAGACGTCATGGGCGTAGGCGAGATGGTATCTATCGGATGAAGCGATGAACCTTAAGAAAACCCTTTTCCTAGCGTGTATTCTGGTCGCCTCAGTTCTTTACCTTACGAAGGTATCTGAACCGCGCCGGCGCGCCGAGCTAGAGAAGGATAAGCTCTTTGCTTCCCTCGCCGTAGCCGGTGTCGCACGCTTTGAGGTAGTGCCTCAGGGTGAACCCTCATATGTTGTAGTGCGAGGACCTCAACTGGAACCTCCCTTTCACTCCTGGAGCCTATCGGACCTTCCAGCAGCGAAGTTGGACAACTCAAGAGTTGAATCAATTCTTACTACTTTGAAAGGGGTCGTTTTTAAGGGACCAATTCCTGAGTCCGAGCTGGGGAGCGATTTCACGGTTTTTGGTCTCGACAAGCCCGCCCTAACCCTGGTGGTTGAGGGCACTGACGGGAAAAAGGATGAGGTTTCGTTTGGGAAGAAAAACGAGTATCTGGCTGCTCGGTACGTAAAGGTATCGGGTCATGGAGGGCTCTTCCTGATAGACGATAGTGCGTTTCAGGCTCTCAAGCAGGGACGAGCGAATGTGCGCGCGCAACAGCCTATCAACTTTAAAATTGCTGACGTTCGCGAGGCTACCCTTGAGACATCTCTGGGGCGCATAGCTATAACCCAGCCCGCTGTGGGCGAGTGGAAGGTGATGGAAACTGCTCCACGAGACGGCTCAAAGCAAGACATCGAGCAGCTTCTGCGGGACGTGCAAGGTCTTGTGGTTCAGGAGTTCGTGGATGGCGGAGAGTCTCGTTTAGCTGAGTATGGTCTCGACAAACCTCAAGTCACGGTATCCGTGAAGCTTCGTGAGGGGCTCAAGGAGAGTTCCGTGCGGGTGTTGGTGGGAGAGGCGCCCAACAAATCAGGGACCTACTTCACCTATGATGGTGCTCCATCGGTCTTCAGGATCGCTCCTGAGAAAGCCATCCCCCTTAAGAAGGCGCTCATCGACTTGAGAGAGAGGAGACTCTTAACGTTCTCCAGTCAGGATATTGAACGAGTGGTGTCAGGGGGAAGCGCTGAGGCAGCGGTCGACATCCAAGCTGCCGCGATGGATTGGACCGTTAATGGAAAGATAAGCGACCCGGTGTTCGTTGAGCAGCTCCTTACTGACATCACTCAACTGACTGCCGAGGATTTTCCGAGAGAGTTTCCGAGTGACGCCTTCAATCAACCCTTCCTGACGCTGACGATAACCAAGAAGAAGGGGGTTGGTGGAGAGACCTTCGTGTTGACGGTTGGAAAAGAGACTTCAGGTCCTCATGGACCGGTGCGGTACGCCCGGGTTGGGGATAGGGGAGAGGTTTCCTTGATTCGGGATGTGGAGGCAAAACGGATTGTGCCTCACGAGGGAGCACTTATTCAGCGAGCGACCCCTACCCCCGCGGGCAGCAAAGGGGATAAGGTAAGCAGGTAGCGACCGCTTGAGAGGTTGCAAGGCTTTATGTAAAAGGTTGGTCAGACTAACCTGACCCGCACATGATTCGTAAGATCCTGACAACTATCCTTGTGGCCGGCCTAGGTCTCGCGTGCGTCGCGGGGTTCTTTGCGGTGTGGGGATACTACTATCTGGTCAGGGATCTCCCAAAACTCTCCCGGATAGAGGATTACAAACCTCCAGCTGTGACTCGTGTGCTAGCGAGTGATGGTTCGCTCATGGCGGAGTTTTATTCAGAGCGCCGATACCCGGTAAAGCTCGCAGAGGTTCCCGATCTCATTCGCAAGGCGTTCCTTGCAGCTGAGGATGCCTCGTTCTATAGCCACCACGGAATCGACCCAGTCAGCATCATGCGGGCTGCTATCAAGAACATGCAGAGTGGCAACGCGAAGCAGGGCGCTTCAACGATAACGCAACAAGTCGTCAAGAACTTACTCCTCTCATCAGAGAAGAGTCTGGTACGAAAAGCGAAGGAGGCCATACTTTCGTACCGTCTTGAGCGGCGGTTCTCGAAGGATGAGATATTTGAGATCTACCTCAATCAGATATTCTTCGGAAACACCGCCTACGGAATAAAAGCTGCCGGTCGCATCTATTTTCATAAAGAGCTTCCAGAGATCACCATCGCTGAGGCTGCTATGCTCGCAGGACTACCAAAAGGACCGAGCAGCTACTCTCCTATCAAGAACCCCAAAAAAGCGCGCGAGCGACAAGCTCAGATTCTTACACAGATGGTGAAAGCTCATTTCATCACGAAAGAACAGCAAGCAGAGGCGCTCAAACAACAATTGCGTGTGTATCCAGCGTCACAGCAAAATGTATTCGCATCTCCGTACTATGTCGGTGAGATTCGTCGCGTCTTCGCTGAGCGATGGAAGAATATTGACTTAGACAGTGATGGACTTGAGATCACCACCGCTGTGGATCCAGTGGCAGATGGATTAGCTCAGGCGGCTTTACGACAGGGATTACGAGAGGTAGATAAGCGTCGGGGGTGGCGCGGTCCCAAGGGAGAGATGACGGAGAGTGAGTACGCTGCGTCCTATGGGCACCTGACATTGCAGGAAAATGTTCCTGTGGCGGCGCTCGTTCGATCCGTTCAGGGTGGGGTTGCTAAGGTTAAGGTGGGCGCGCAGGACTACCAGGTTGACCTGAATGAGGCGGGATGGGCGAAGAAATTTTTAGAGAAAGATGACACCACGCGATTCGCGTCACCTGCAGATATGGTACGTGCAGGGAACCTCATCGAGGTTGCTCTGCGACGCCCAATGTCCGCCGCCTCTCAGAAAGACAAGGACAAGGCCCCTCTTAAGGTCATGCTCGACCAGACCCCAGAGATCGAGGGGGCGCTTGTGCTGCTCGATCCCCGATCCGGAAAGGTTCGAGCGATGGCGGGTGGCTACGATTACTCTCAGAGTCAATTTAATCGGGTGACGCAATCGTTGCGGCAGCCCGGTTCAACGTTTAAGCCGATCCTCTATTTAGCTGCTATCGATAAGTATAACTATACACCCTCAACGATCATGATGGATCAGGCGCGAACTTTCCGCGTGGGGGATACGTTTTGGACGCCGGCAAACTTTGACGAAAAATTTCTCGGTCCCATTACGCTTCGGACGGCGCTCGAAAAATCGCGCAATCTCGTCTCGGCTGATATCGTTTCTCGCATCGGTGTCGATGCCGCGATTCATTACGCTCGTCTTCTCGGAATTACGAGTCCTCTCGGAAGGAACCTTTCGCTCTCGCTTGGGAGTAGTGAGGTAACTCCGCTTGAGTTAACGCGTGCATACTCGGTTTTTGCCGCGAAGGGAGTGCTCTTTGACTCGGTCTTTGTCGAGAAGATAAAGGATCGGTTCGGAAATGTTGTGTACGATAACGACGTCGAGGGTACCAGTGAGGCACGGCAGGTAATTAGTGAAAACAGCGCCTTCGTCATGGCGAATATGATGCGTGGTGTGATCGATTACGGTACCGGTTACCGCATCAAGGAGCTTGGGCGTCCGGTGGCTGGCAAGACTGGAACCTCGAATGACCAAATGGACACGTGGTTCATAGGGTATACCCCAACGTGGGTGTGTGGGGTGTGGGTTGGTTTTGATCAGAAGAAACAGATCGGTCCTAAGGAGACGGGTGGTGTTGTGGCAGCCCCCATTTGGCTCTACTTCATGAGAGATTTTTTGGAGCGATCCAAAGCAGCATCTATTGATGGACTTGAGCGCGAGGCGAAGTCTGAGGCTGATAAGCTTGGAATTGAGTTTGTGGCGCCGGCGATGACAGAGCAGCTCGATTTTAGTGTTCCCGATGGGGTTGAACCATTTTGGATCAACAAGGGATCAGGTGCGAAGCTATCTCAGGGAAGCTCCGGGGCATTCCTTGAGTATTACATCAAAGGAACTGCTCCAGACGAATACCCTCGCATGGAGAGTGACGAGAGTGAAGATGGTGAAAGGGAGGCGAGCACGAGCTCGTACCTGGAGTCACCTGACCTCTAAAACTGCCATGCTCAAATGACCCTGGTCATGAACCAGGTGCCGTGAAGGGGTTATCTTCCCCCCTCCCGGATGAAGACGGTTAGTTTTACAATCCGGTCGCCTCGTCGGAGACGTTCAAGGGTATCAAATCCACCGACAACCTTGCCAAATATTGTGTACTGCCCATCCATGTGCGGAGCATCGCCTAAAAGGATGTGAAACTGACTGCCGTTCGAACGGCGTTCTGGGTTTGCTCTCCGCCCACTTTTTGCGTCTATATCCGGCTTTCTGGCCATCCCGAGCGTTCCCCGGGTGTGGTGTCGGGCGCTAAATTCAGCGGGGAGGTCGTACCCGGGGCCTCCTTTGCCTGTTCCCTGAGGGTCGCCGGCTTGGATCAGGTATTCCGGTTTGTAGATGAAGAAGGAGAGGTCTTTGTAAAACCCCTTGTCTGCCAGATACTTAAAATTCGCCACATGCCAGGGTGCTTCCTCGGGAAATAACTCAATAAAAATTCGCCCCTGAGAGGTTTCGAGAATTGCGCTACGAATTTTTAGTACCTCTGCCTTTGGGGGGAGGTCGAAGGGAGGCTGGGTGGCGGCTGAGTGTCTGGATAGCCCCAATGCCAAGAGGAGAACCGAGACGATACAGAGCTTTTTCATGAGTTACATCGCCTTCCTATCGGCAATACCAGCACAATTTATCTTCCTAAGGCTCTTTTTTGTTGGCTGGCGACACCCGCTGTCCCTGACTATAGTAATATAGGTATTTGGCACAACCTATCTCCTTAGGAAGCCGCTCCGTGTGGGGTAGGACCCCAGGATCGGGCATGGAGGAACATAGTGTTTCAAATATATTGAGGATTTTTTACATCTTCGTGTCTTCAAAGGTCTTACATCGTACGCTCATGAGATCCCCCCGTTTGCTCCGCTGCGCACTGTGCACGCTTCTCTCGCAAGCGGTCTCCCTCGTGTACGTTTCGTCTGGCTCGGCTGAACAGAGAGAGATTCAACAGCCTCGTGCTGCGATCGATGCTGTGTTGCTGATAGATGCCTCGGGAAGCATGCTTAAGACGGATCCTCAGCTGCTTCGATACGACGGGGCGAAGCTTTTCCTTCAATTTCTTGGAAAGGATGACCGGCTGGCGATAGTGAGCTTCGCAGATAAAGCCCGAGTCGTTAGTGATCTCAAAGATTTTAACAAAGAGTCAGCTGATTCCATCGCCAAACAGATTCAAGGGATCAAGGCGGAGGGCGAATTTACGGATCTGCTGGAAGGTATTCGAACAGCAGAGCAGGTCCTTGAGGCGAGTCCTCGAAATGACGCCGAAAGAGTCATCGTGCTTCTCTCAGATGGTAAGATGGAGCCTAGCCCGACAGTTGGGTTGCCATCAGCGCGCACAACCGAACTCGTGAACCGTGAGCTCCCCAATTTAAAGTCCAAAGAGATTAAGGTTCACTCCCTTGCGTTCTCTCAAGAGGCCGACAAGATGTTACTCTCTGAGATCTCCGCGGCAACGGATGGACTGAGCTGGTACACATCCAATTCGGATGAAGTGCACAAGTCATTCGCCAACCTCTTCCTTGCGGTTAAGCGACCTCAGATCGTTCCGATGAGGAGTCGAGCGTTTACTCTTGATGATGATGTTGATGAGGCGACCTTCTATATCACCCGAGACGAGGGAGTTAAGCTCACGTTGTTGAGCCCCAAAAATGATGAGATGACCGTTGAAAAGCACCCGGAGTGGGTTACCTGGTTTGCGGGGAAAAATTTCGATGTCATCACTATGAAGGAGCCTGATGTTGGAGAGTGGCAGGTCGAGGGAGGATTAGCCACTGAGGGATTTGCAACTGTGCTCACCAATCTGAGGCTTGTTACAGATTGGCCGGTTGTCGTGAGAGTCGACGATAACAACGTTGTTCAAGCCCGTTTGTATGACGGAGAGAGACCAGTTGCCTTGCCTGAGATGTCCGGTGTGATCAAATACGCCTTTCAGGTCATGCCGACCGATCGAGTTGCGCCGGCGGTTGTGCAAGATTTCCTCAACGATGAGGGGCGAGATGGAGATCGTATTGCAAAAGACGGCATTTTTTCTCGTTACAGCCCGATATCTGAGGTTGGTGAATACAAACTCTCTATAGTCGCACAGGGTCCGACCTTCGAGCGCACTCAGCAGGTCCCATTCAGAGTTCGACCGCGACTCGTATCGCTCGATATCGTCTCTCCAGAATCGTCGGAATTAGTGGATGAGCACGAGTCCCACGGAGCGGAAGCAGGTGCACACGGTGGAGATTCTCACAGTGCAGGTCCCTCGCAAGACGCCCATCCTGAAGCAAAGGAAGGCTCGAAAATTTTAAAGGGAGATCAAGACTTTGTCATTCGCGCCTCAATCAGCAAGGAGGCGCTGCTCCTGAGGGACCTGCAGGTCAAGCTTGAGGCTATTTCGCTTGATCGCAGAAAGACCGTAGCCTCACTCAAGAGACACTCAAGTGATAGCTTAAACTTTGAAGCTTCTGCTGATGTGCTGCCTCAGGATGGAACCTATACCGTTCGTGCGGTCCTGACGGGTATTTCCAAAAAGGGACAAGAGATTGAAGCCGAGAGCAAACCACTTCGCTTCGAACTTAAGGCAACCGTGAAGCGTGCCGAGGCTACGCCAACAGTCCAGCACAAAGAAGCTCTGACTGAGGCGAAAAAGGGAGAGGGCGATAAGTTGCCGATAATGCCGATCGCGATTGCAAGCGTGGTCAGCTTGGTCGCTATGATTGTAGGACTCCTCATGACGAAGCAGTCCAAGGGCAAGACGCCCGCAGTGGCGCGCTACAATCCTCCCAAGCAGATGCTGGACGCGATAGCGAGCTTGGAGGAGAAATTGATCCCCTCAGATATAAAGATTGGTGACGTAAAGCTTGAAGGAGAGGATGAACGCCCTCAAGCTACCAGCGGTGAAGCTGTTACTACGGAGGCCTCAGGTGCAGAAGAAGCACCAGGTGAAGCTCCTGCGGTTCAGGAGTCGTCAGCTGATGAGGGCTCGTCTTCTCAACCGAAAGAGGGGGCGTAAGAGGGATGTTTTGGGTCGCGATCGTCATAGCGATTGTGCAGTCGGCACTCGTTGGAATCTTTTTATTCCGACGCACTATGCTGGCTGGCAAGGAGGCGCGCTCAGCAAATCAAGCGATCAAGGATGAGTTGGCGCTCAAACAAGAACTCTGGACCAGGATTGAGTCGGTGAGCGCGGAGATGGCCGACCCCGTTGAGTATGAGAAGATCAGCGCAGACGCGTCAAAGGCTCGAGAGGCGCTCAAAGCGGAGCGTGGTAGAGTGATTATTATACAAGCAGAGCTTGAGAGCGTTGAAGTTCGGTTGCGAGAGCTTGATGAAGTTAATCGGGAGCTTGAGGCAAGCGCCTTGGAGACCAAGGAGGAGCTCAAGATATTCCAAAAGCGAGAGAGCGAGCTCAAGACGAAAAATGAAGAGCTTCGGGTGCAAATAGCTGACTCTACAACGAAGATGGAAGCTCTCATGTCAGAGATCGAGATGTCTGTGCAGATGCAGGAGCAAGTGAAAATTATGCGCGCTGACCTGCTCAAGAGCGAGGAGCAGGTAGAGACGCTCATGAATGAGATTCAAAAAGGTAATGAGCAATACTTTATTTTCAAGCGCCGATACGATGCTCTCGATGTAGAATACGCCCAGCTCTATCAACAACACATTGAGCAAAAACAGAAGTAGCCCCTGATGGGAAAGCCGTTACTCCGCGTGAGAGAGTGTTCGCTCGTTGGGGACCCGCCAAGCGTTTGAACTACTACAGCATATCTTGCGGATCGAGATCGAAAATGATCCGGGCATTTCGTTCTGCTGCTACTTCGCTCTTAAGCCTCTGCATGAGAGTTTGAAGTTTTGCGGCTGAATGAGCTTTAAAAAGAATATGGAATCGCCAATAGTTTCTGACCTTCTCTACGGGGGCAGGCGCGGGTCCTAGCAGAGAGATTTCGAGTGAGTCACAAGAGGGTTGGGCACGTTGTGCAATGATGGAAGCTATCGAAGATGCTACGGCTTTGTCCTCTGCTCCGACGATAACTCTTAAGAGTCGTTGAAAGGGCGGGTAGCCTAACATCTCCCGCATCTTGAGCTCCTGTTCGGCAAACCCCAAGAAATTTGAGGCTACCGTCATTTGCAGGCTGGGGTGCTGCGGCACACGAGTCTGCAGCAGAACATACCCCTGTCTCTCGCGTCTTCCAGCACGACCTGCAACTTGCGTGAGTAATTGAAAAGCCCTCTCTGCGGCCCGAAAGTCTGGGACGTGGAGACCCACATCACAATCAACGATCCCCACCAAGGTGACATCGGGTAGGTCATGTCCCTTTGCTATCATCTGTGTGCCGACAAGGATATCTATCTCCTTGGACCGCATTTTTTGGAGTATCGAAGTGTAGTCATCAATTGAACGAACCGCATCACGATCGAGCTTGGCGATTCGTGCGCGCGGCAAGAGATCAGAGATCTCTTCAAACACTCGCTCTGTTCCCGCTCCGCGTTGCTTGAAGAGGGGTTCGGCTTCAGCATTTCCGCACGCTTTGGGATCTTTAGCACCGCAGGCTGAGCAGGCGATTGGCGGTGGCGTTGTGAACCCGCAAAAGTGGCAGAGAAGGGAGTTGGTATTTCTGTGAAAAGTGAGGGTGACGCTGCAGTGTGGGCATCCGACCACATTTTCGCAAGTTCCGCATTGAAGGTAGCTCGCGAATCCACGCCTGTTATAAAGGACAAAAGATTGCTCGCCTTTATCCAGGGTATCCTTGAGCAGGGTCAGAAGCTTTGGGGAGATACTCTTCGACGGCATCTCCCATGGCTTGAGGCGATTAAGGTCGACGACGTCAAACGAGAGGGCGCGAGACGTATAGAAGCGCTGATTGAGCGTCAGGAGCATATGTTTGCCGGAGCGCGCATGGTTGAAGCTTTCAAGTGACGGAGTGGCCGAGCCTAGAACGACGGGGCAGCTGGCGAGTTTTGCTCGCACCACCGCTAGGTCACGGGCATTGTAACGGATGCCTTCACCTTGCTTGAATGACCCATCGTGCTCCTCGTCTACGACGATGACGCCGAGGTCCTTCATTGGAGCGAAGATCGCCGATCGGGCTCCGATCACGACCTTTGTGGCTCCGGTGAGCGCGTCACTCCAGTGTTGCCACCGCTCATGAGGTTTGAGGCTGCTGTGCAATACGGCTACCTTTTGACCGAGACGGCTCTCAAAGCGATCAAGGAGTTGAGGCGTCAGTGCAATTTCAGGAACAATAACGAGAGCTGAACGGTTGTGTTGTAACGCCTCAATGATGAGCTCAAGGTAGACCTCGGTTTTGCCGCTGCCGGTTACTCCGTGGAGTAGAAAGGAATTGAACTGGTGACCCGCAACCACCGTGCGCATCGGCGTTGTAACATCCTGCTGCTCTTGGGAGAGGTCATGAAATCGAGATTGCGGCTGAACTGGAGATGTGGTGAGGAGGGTGGAGGGGGCTTCAGAAGCGGATATCACGCACCCTTTTTTTTCAAGAGCCCTCAAGATTGCTGGAGTTGTATCACAGTTTTGTCTTATTTCGGACGCTGACACCCAATCGTTTCGAGATGAGAGAAAGTCAAGCACTCGCTGTTGTGCAGCGCCGAGACGTCCTTGCGGGAGCTCAGGAGTCAGTCGAAAAAAAGATTCTTTCTTGGAGAAAGCGGGGCGAGGTACTGCCAGATCTATGATCTTTGAGAGAGGCTCGGCGTAGTACTTTGCAATCCACTCGAAGAAACCGAGATGTCCTTCCAGGAAGGCCGGAATTGGGCGGGAATGAGCGGGAATAGGCTTTATCTTAATCCCTCGTTGGGTCATCTCCACAGACGCTGAGCGCTCTCGAGGTGAGTTTGTAGAGAGAACGAAACCGGGAACTGTACGGCGACCGAGCTGAACCTCGATGACACACCCGACACTGAGTTCAGGATGAACAGTAGAGCTAAAAGAATAGAGGTACTCACCCTCAAGGGGAGGAATCACGACCGTCGCTAGTGAGTCAGTTGTCTCGGCGGGCAACGGGGAGGAATCTGTGATGAGAGTTAACTGGGTCATGAAAGGGATTGGTTAGCGACACGGTATTGTACCCGGTTGGCTGTAAGTTGAAAGCGCGGATATCGTAATCTCAGGGGGGCGAACACGATACTCCGGAGCAGTCAGCATGAGAGAATGCCGGGTAAGCGGTTGATTTTCCAAGGTCCAGCGCGCGGGACGCAACTTTCAAGCGGTATCAACGAACAGCAGATTGTCGGAAGGCAAAGCTATGGGCAAGAAGCTGCATCGTTGGTGGCATGGGAGAGAGGAGATGGTTGCGATTGATGTGCAGACTTCCCGCATCATCGTGGCGAGCACAGCATTACAGCCATCGTCTCCGCACCAGGTTTGGATTATCCCCCTAGAAGACAGAGGATCTCTTGCCACGAGATCGGCCGATGTTGAACTCGTGAGTGACCTTGTGCGGCAGCACCTCATCGATACGGATTTTCGCTACGCACAGCTGGCCGTGTGTTTGCCAAGCCACAGCACATTTATCGGTCATCATCCCGATCTGTTTCGTCGACCCTTCTGTGATTTTGAGAGGGTTCAGGGGTGGATGTCACACTCGCTGTCTCTGAGTCGGGAAGAGCATCGTATATGCATCGTTCCCTATCCAGCTGGAGAGCTGAACGAGCGATGTCTGGTCGCCGCTGTGAAACGACAGGTCGTCGACTTCTGGGAGTGCATAGCTGAATCCCTGGGAAGCGATCTTGTGCTCGTATCTCCTCGTGCATGTGCTCTGCACCGGTACGGTTGTGATGCAACGAAAACGAAGAATCCAAAGGTCTCATTGTGGATCGATACGACCGAGAATCCCCCCTATGGGCATATCTTCGATTCAGCAACGCTTCTCGGCTCTTTCCAGATCGGGGACCTTATGGGCGTTCAAGGTGGTGCTCAGAGAGCGGGCTGTGAGGTGAGCCACCTGCATAGTGCGGGTCTCAATCAAGGCGAAGGGCTTATGTGGTGTGTTTTCCGAGAGGGAGAAAACATCTCAGAGGTCGTGCGCTCACTGGGGTGCTCTTCATGGCATGTGGAGCAAATCAGGGAGATCCCGGACGAAACTATCGCCGCGCGCGGCACACTCTTGATGTTGGAGGATCTGCAGCGTGAGGATTAATTTTATCAGTCCACCTCTACGATCATCGGGGAACGTTCGTCGCACTCTTGCCCGACAACTTCTTGTGCTCACCGTATCCGTTGTTGCGAGCGTTCTTATTAGGAACCTCGTAACACGTTCTCAACAGATGGGATCTGCAACGATAGGCTCTTTTACGGAGCTCTCAGGTGACTCTGTATCGCGCTGCCGTAAGGAGCTTGAGACGTTGCAGCAAAGCGTCAATCTTTTGCGAAGTGCCAAGGACTCCCGCACGGAGCCTGATCGAGTCATGGCGGCAGTCGGTCGGAGTGTTCCTGACGGTGTGTGGATCCTCTCAATTCGAGATCGTGCGCGGCACGTTGAGATCGACGGGCGCGCACTCAGTGATGGGGACGTACGAAAGTTTATGGCGAGGCTTGAGAAAGAGGAGGCTTTGGAGCGTGTCGGCTTGGTGTCTAGCCAGTTGTTACAACATGAGGTTGGTTCGCTTGAATTCCGGGTTGTTGCTGATTATCAACCGCCTCATTAACGGCGCTTCGTGGATGCGGGTGGTATGAGGTTGACAGCACAACATGGGCGTCGAGCGTGGGAGGCTCTGCGTTGTATGCCTCGGTGGCAGCTGATTGGGTGCTGTACCCTGGTTCAGGTGACAGTTCTCGTGTCAACGATGTTGCTATTTGTCGCAGCACCCCTTCGGGAACTGAGCAATAATCGAGAGAAGCAGGCGACTGAGGGTCTAATTGCAGAAAACGCTCGCATGCACAGAGAGAAAATCCTCGCCCTGAGGGCTGAGTTTGACAGTTATGGACTGCACCCGGACTCGGATGGGGGGAGTGTGTCGGGCTTGGATGAGGATACGCGCATGAATCTCCTCTTCGAGTGGTTGAGCCATCTGGCAAATGAATCAGGGGGCTCTATTCGGCTATTTGAACGAGCGGGACAAGGTTTGAATATTGATGGTTTCGCACAAGTTTCGCTCGATACAAATTTTTTACAAATGAACGCCCTCTTGCATGCGCTATCAAACTCAGTGCTGCCCGTGCATATAACCGAATTCAGCGCACGTCAGGTGAGTGATTCTCTCGATAAAATTTCATTCTCGTTGACTATATCGCTTGCGGTGCGTGAAAGGTCTCACGCATCGATATGCGAGCACTAGCCCTACATACAAACAGCATCATCGAGGCGGGCGTTGTTGATGTAGTGTTTTATTGCGCGCGGTACGGTGGTTTATTTTGCGCTCCTCCACAGAGTGCACCACATTCCAAAAATTTAAGCGACTTTTGAAAACGCGTAACCATCTCACCTTGGAGAGTTCGAATCATCACTCATCATAGTGATGGGAGGATTCATGAGGTGTCTCGTTAGAGCAGCAGTTGAGTCAAAGCATTAGCAATTAAGGTTCACTGAGAGAAATCCGGTGAGGTTTTAGAAAAGAAGGACCCTGCACCATGTGTAACCAGCCTAGTTTTCTAATTTGGGCTTACAGCATCGAGACATTTGGTGTCGAGACCTGTGGCGCACACATGGCGGTTTTCGGGGAGTAAAGCATGATGTCATCAACTACACGACGACAAGTGTTGAGTGGGACCCTGGCATTCTCGCTTGTCATGCCGCTCACGCTGAAGGCCGACCCTGTTGCAAGCGGTTCAAGACAGTCATCAAGCATCGGTAGGTCCGTTGTAGCTCCAGCTAAGGATGGAGTCGGGATTAACGTGTCTCAAGCTGGAGACACGAGCCAGATAGCTCTCGATGTAGGCTCCCAAAATCCGAGCTATGAAGTAAAGAAGCTTTTAAATCCTCCTCGCCTGGTTATCGACCTCACCGCTCAACGAGTAAAATCAAACAAAAATCTGGCTATAGCTGACCTTGATCTCGTCAACGGTATTCGAATTGGAGCCCATCCTACATCTGGCCGAGTGGTTATGGATTTGGCGGAGGGAGGGGATGTACAGCACAACGTGCGCGTAGAGAACGGAAAGATAATCGTTAGTCTTTCGCCATCAAAGCCGGGGCAGCAGGGTGAGAGTCCTCTTGCGAAAGCCCCTCAAGCACCAGAGAAGATCACCGCGCCGGTGACCCAGACCAAGGTCGAGCCGCGTTTGCCAGAGGCGGGTCCTGATGTTCTTCCGCCAAAAGAGGCTAAGGCGCCAAAGATTGAAAATGCCGTTATTCCTGCTTCGTTGGGGGATTCCGCAAAGAAGGAGCTTCCGGCAAAGAAGGAGCTTCCTATAAAGACGGATGACTCGAAGAAGAAGGTTAACGAGCAGGCCCAACCGGTACTACATCCAGCCCAAGATGTTCAGGTCTTGCCGGTTGCTGCAACTACAGGAGCTAAGAAGGTTAACGTAAAGAGCGTGCGCCTCACTCCAGCAGGTCAATCCTCAAGCATTATTGCTATCGATGTTGATTCTCCCCCGGAGTTCGTCATCGAGCGCACCGCGCCGTCTGAATACGTTCTAACCCTCAAAAACTCCACGTTGCCCGATACAGCGCTGAGCTCAACGCTCTTTTCGGAGTCTCAAAACTCATCGATTCGATCAGTTCGTTCGACCTCAAAAGGCTCCGACGCACTGGTTCGAATATTTGCGCGCCCCGACATCTATCTTACGGCTCGAGTCGCCGGCTCTCAGGTGATCGTCGAGGAAACAAAAGATCTCCATCAAGTAGTCGACGACATGCGAGCACAGCTTGCACCAAAGGATGCAAAAGCTTCGAGTCCTGGCGCAAAGGCAAAGGATCAGAGCGTCGCTGCCAAAGCCAAAGACGTTGTTGAGGATCTCTCTGATGCAGAGCTAGAGGCTCTTCGAGGTGACACTGCAAGGTATACTGGTAAGCTCATTTCGCTCGATCTTCAAGATACGGACATCGACAATGCGCTTCGAATTATCGCTGAGGTGTCGAACCTCAATATCGTGGCAAGCGAAGACGTTGTAGGAAAGGTTACACTTCGGCTTACCGATGTTCCTTGGGATCAGGCGCTCGATGTCATCCTTAAGAGCCACGGTTTGGATAGCGTCCAAGAGGGTAATGTGGTTCGAATCGCCCCGATCGACAAGCTCAGCGTGGTGCTGGTGGCCATCGCTGGAGCCCTGTTGCTCGGAGAGGAGCTGTCGATCAGGGCCTGGATCGGTGTGGCCCTGATCGGGTTGGGTGGGGTGCTCGTCGCCCTTTAG
>JALRCK010000029.1 GCA_023262305.1 Deltaproteobacteria bacterium | reverse complement strand
GTGATCGGGCTACTCAGGCGGTCTTGCCGCTTCGAGGAAAGATCCTCAACTCTGTAGCCACGAGCAACCAAAAGATCGCTGAGAACAAAGAGCTGGTCGACCTCGTCTCGGCACTCGGGTGTGGCCAGGGGAAGGATATTCGACTCGACAAGCTGCGGTACTCCAAGGTGATAATTCTCACCGATGCAGATGCCGACGGCATGCATATCTCGGCGCTGTTGATGGCTTTCTTTTTCCGATTCCTGCGCCCGTTGGTTGAGGCCGGGCACCTCTACATAGGTATATCTCCCCTCTATCGTCTGAAGTTCGGTAGTGGCTCAAAGGAGGACGTTGTGTGGGTTTATTCAGACGAAGAGAAAGAGCGGGTTCTCAAGGAGAGAGGCGGGCGCTCCAAACTGCACATCACTCGATTTAAGGGTCTTGGAGAGATGAATCCCGACACTCTCTGGGAGACCACCCTGAATCCGAGGAGCCGCAAGCTCCTCCAAATCACTATCGATGAGGTGGCTGAAGTTGAGGCGATGTTAGAGAGCTTAATGGGCAAGGATTCCTCGGACCGATATCGAATGATCCAAGAGAACGCGCACCGTATCGAAGTAGACGTATAGTCTATTTTTGTTGTTTGTTTTCAGGTGGTTGTGCGGCTCCTGGTCGGTTTGACCGCCTCTGAATCGGGGTATATTAGTTTTAAAGGTGGTCGAATCGGAGAGGGTTCATAAGCTCTTAACTTCTCTCCGTATTTACACGGTCATGCTGTCTATACTATGAATCATGTGGTTTTAACGGATACTATTAAAGAAGAGCAGTGTTTAACTCCCATCTCCTGGTCGGGGGTGCACGGTTCATCCGAGAAAGCTAGAGTAGTTTAAGGATGTTTGTTCTCGGTTAGTTAGGCCCAGATGGCTAAAGGCATTTTCAAGTTCATCAAAGAATCTCTTCCAAGGCTTGGCGCTTCAGACCCTCTTTGGGTCGTAAACGAGCAGGAGCCCAGCTTTAAGACCGTCGAGATGGGGAGCCAGGGACCTGAGCTTGTCCTCCTTCACGGGCTTTTTGGCGCCCTTTCAAACTGGGACTCTGTTCAGCCCCTCATGGCTGAATACTCCAAGACCATCGCTCTGAGTCTTCCGCTTCTCTCCGCGCACCGGTCAGAGGTAAAGGTCAAGGCGCTGTCGATGTACGCCGAGTATTTCGTGCGTAGCCGAGAGTTTGCTCCCGTGAGCTTGTGCGGAAACTCTCTCGGTGGGCACGTCGCCTTACGACTCTACCTTGCAGCACCGCAGCTTGTTGATTGCTTGGTCCTGACGGCGACGAGTGGGCTCTATGAGCACTCCGTCGATGCGCTGCCTGTTCGTCCGGGTCGTGAGTTTGTCGAGGAGCACATGCGAAAGGTGTTCACAAACCACAAGTTCGTTACCGAAGAAGCTGTGATGGAGATCGTTCGAATCCTCGAGGATCGTGGGCGAGTACTTAACCTTATCCACGCGGCGCGCAGCGCTAAGAAGGACAATCTTAAGGACCTTCTCGGTACCATCAAGGCTCCAACCCTCCTCTTGTGGGGAGAGGATGATCAGGTCACGACCATGGAGGTCGCTGAGATGTTCCATAAGCTGATTCCAAACTCCCAACTCGTTTCAATCAAGAAGTGTGGTCACGCGCCGATGATCGAGCATCCGGAGTGGTTCTCTGAAGAGGTTAAGAAATTC
Source organism: Deltaproteobacteria bacterium (assembly GCA_023262305.1). GTDB lineage: Bacteria > Bdellovibrionota_C > UBA2361 > UBA2361 > OMII01 > OMII01. Next base: position 11,589 of record JALRCK010000029.1, on the reverse strand, counting down.
CTCAAGAAGCATTCGCGACACGCGGCATCGATGCCTGCATAGCTCGTTTGGCGCTGCTCCTGAGAGATAGTTGAACATACGGTGATTCCCGCATCATCACGGAGGATGGGTGTATGGAGAGAGAGACAGTAAGCGGTTCTTTTCCCCTCGGCTCGCGATTGCCGAAGTTTGAACTTTTAAACGTCGATGGTACGCGGCTTGGCTCTGACTACCTGAACGGTAGCAAGGCAGCTCTTGTAGCGTTTCTGTGCAATCACTGCCCATACGTGAAGGGTAGTGAGGACATGTTGATTTCTATCGTCAAGAGGTTCCAGGCTGACGGACTTAAAACGGTTGTCATCAATAGCAACGACGCCGGAAAGTATCCCGAGGATAGCTACGAGAAGATGAAAGAGAAGGCTCACGCGCTCTCGTTGCCGTATCCATACCTCCATGATGAGTCTCAGAGCGTAGCTCGTGCATTTGATGCCGCGTGCACTCCTGAGTTCTATCTCTTTAATCGTGACGGCGCGCTCGCATACCACGGCACTATCAACGATAGTCCGCGTGACGCATCAAAAGTAACTAAAGATTACCTATCAAAAGCGATTGAGTCGGTTCTGGAAGGGCGGGTTCCAGATCCTCAATTCGTGCACCCCTTAGGCTGCTCTATTAAATGGAAGTAGGCTGCCCGAGAAAACCCGATATACAGTAACGCTAGGAGAATTATCGTCATGTCACTTGACCTCGACAACTTAAAGAAGCTCGCAAATACCGTTCGGACGCTTTCAATCGACTCCGTTCAGAAAGCGAATAGTGGTCATCCAGGATTGCCCCTAGGCGCCGCAGATTTCACCTCTGTTTTGTGGGCGAACTACCTGCGCTTCAATCCAAAGGATCCTACATGGATCAACCGCGATCGCTTCGTTCTCTCGGCTGGTCACGGTTGTATGGTTCTCTACTCCATGCTCCACCTTTTTGGCTACGACGTGCCGATGAGCGCGCTGCAGAGCTTCCGTCAGTGGGAGAGCATCACTCCCGGGCATCCAGAGTTCGGCATAACGGCCGGAGTCGAGGCAACGACTGGTCCGTTGGGGCAGGGCGCGGCTAATAGCGTCGGACTTGCACTATCTGCAAAGATGCTCGCGAATCGATACGGCAAAGACCTCTTCAACTATCGGGTCTTCACGCTCGTGAGCGATGGAGACCTCATGGAGGGGGTTGCTGCTGAGGCTGCTTCGGTGGCTGGGCACTTGAAGCTCAACAACCTCGTGTACCTCTACGATGACAACAAGATCTCTCTCGCTGGAGAGACTGAAGTTTGCTTCACCGAGGATGTCGCAAAGCGCTTTGAGGCGTACGGTTGGTTCGTTCAGACGATCGATGGGCACGACATGAAGGCGGTTGCCGCCGCGCTCGATAAAGCAACGGCACAGACAGAGAAGCCGAGCCTTATCTGTTGCAGAACCGTTCTTGGATTCGGAAGCCCGAACAAGAAGAACACCCACGACGTGCACGGCGCTCCCCTTGGACCAGATGAGGTTAAGGCAACGAAGCGAGAGCTTGGATGGCCAGAGGATGCTCAGTTCCTCGTTCCCGACGACGTGAAGGCGTTCTGTGCAGCCAGCATTGAGAAAAAGGTCCAGGGTCAAGCGACCTGGAATGCTACCTATGCTTCGTGGCGCTCAGCTAACGGGGAGTTGGCAAAGAAGTTAGACGCGCAGCTCACACGAGCTATCGATCCGAAGCTTAAGGATGAGCTCCTCGCCGCGTTCAAGGAGCCAAAGAAGGACGCTACCCGTAACCTTTCGGGTAAGGCGATTCAGATTATCTCCAAGCACGTACCTTCGTTCATCGGAGGTTCGGCTGACCTCGACCCGTCAACCAAGACAGCGGTGTCAGGGGGAGGGGATGTCGAGCACGAGAACTACGGTGGATTAAATATCCGCTGGGGTGTTCGTGAGGCCGCGATGGGTTCAGGCTCAAACGGCTTGGCGTACACACAGGCGTGGATCCCATACACCGCGACCTTCCTTGTGTTCTCTGACTACATGCGACCAGCGATGCGTGTGGGAGCCATCTCGCACCTCCAGGCGCTCTACATCTTCACCCACGATAGCTTCTGGGTAGGAGAGGATGGGCCGACGCATGAGCCGATCGAGCACACGATGAGCCTTCGTATCATGCCGAACATGTATGTGTTCCGTCCGGCCGATGGTGTTGAGGTGGCGATGAGCTACTATGCGGCGCTCAATCGCAAGAACGGACCGAGCTCGCTCCTGTTTAGCCGACAGAACCTCGTGCCACTCACCCGCTCGGCGTCATTTAGCCCAGACGATGTTCTCAAGGGAGCATACGCTCTCAACGATGTGGCTCAACCGAAGCTCTTGATTGTAGCGACCGGTTCAGAGGTTGGTGCCGCTGTTGAGGCTGCTCAGGCGCTTGAGGCTGAAGGTACACCGACCCGTGTTATCTCGATGCCGTGTGTTGAGCTCTTCAAGGCTCAATCAGAAGCGTTTAAGTCAGCTCTCTTGCCTAAGGGTGTACCAACGGTCGCTGTCGAGGCGGGTACCACAATCGGATGGAGTAACCTCCTCGGACGAGACCTCCTCGCCATCGGAATCGACCACTACGGCGCCTCCGCCCCAGGCGAGGTGTTGTGCGAGAAGTTCGGCTTCACCGGTAAGGCGGTGAAGGAGAAGATCGGGGCGTGGCTTAAGAAGTAGCGCATCGTCACAGAGATCGCCTCCCCGGACCGCGGGGACGCGGTCCCTCCGTGGGCTATTATTTCGCCGACGCTATGACCGTGCGGATGGGTCTACCGGAGTACCGTCCCAGACCCGAAGCCTAGAGGAACTGCCGGAGATTATCTTGCCGTCGGAGAGGACTTGGAGGCAGGTGACCGCGCTGTAGTGGCCCAAAAGCTTTTCATTGCTCCACCTGCTTGTAGCGCCGGTCGTGAGAAAGTGAAGGGCAAGGCGCACGTTGTCTATCTATGAATTACCACTTCGGGTCCACTCCCGAAGTGTCGTATCGTTACTCCCCGAAACTATCCTTCCGTTCGAAAGCGAGCACGCTGGCCGCGTCTGGCGGAGGGGGCGGCGGCGGTTTAATAATTTTAACGGCGCCTTCAATCGTTGATACGGGGCAAAGGGTGGTCGATGGGGGAAGTGGAGGAAGTCAGCAGTTTGCGGGCGATATCTCCGCAGCTATCCGAATAGGTGGAGGTGGTGGTGGAGCCTCGGCTGGGTACGGTGGTAACGGGGCTGCTGCGAATGTTGATGGCAGCTGTGACGCGGGGGTGAGCGGCGGTGTAGGTAAGACCTTCTCCATCGTGACGGATCCCACGTCATTTTTTTAATCGATCCCCGTTCGCAGGATTTGCGTTTGGTTGCCGATCGCTTACCAGAGGTATATTTTTGTGGTGACCGGGTCTGAGTTCGGCGCAACAATCAGCCGTATAGCCTCAAACGCAGGGCTTCCGTCGTATATCGATGATACGACCGGAAGGACCGCACCCTCGCTGTCGGGGTATGCCAGCAAGTGACGAATTGAATTGCGACGTCCGTTGCGAATCGCCATCCCGCCCGAACTCAGCATGATTAGGGAACGTGTCGTTGCGGTTCTTGCAGGTAATGCACTAGCCTGATCATATCGCGACACTGAATTCCATCCTCAAAGATCGGTTCATTGTAGTTTCTCATAAAGAAGTCGCGGTCTATCGCAACCATTCGAAAGCCGATCTTCTGATAGAGTTTGAGCTGCTTGATGCTTGAGTTTCCTGTACCGATCCACACCTCTGATGCGCCACGCTCGGCGCAGGCTTTGAGAGCTTCCTTAAGAAGCGTCGTTCCAAGGCCTTTTCCCTGATGCTTAGGTCTAGTCGCAAGGTTCTTTATCTCCCAAGAGGTCGGTGAGAGCGGGGTAACTACAATAACCCCCGCAATCTCACCGGCGTTCTGTAACCCGAGCACGATGCTAACCTTAATGTAATCCTCGACCAGCTCCCGAGAGGGATCGGCTAAGAGGAGGAGGTCCCAAGGATAGTGCTCGGGTGCTAGGTTTATTATCGTTTGCACGCTCTCTATGCTCCTTACGCTACGCAGCCTCGGCGTACCATGTTCGTGCTATGTGGTCTACGTCAGGGGTTTGCTTCTCCATCAGCATCGCCCCAAGAACGACCAGATCCTCGCGTGAGCACTTCTTGTTGTTCACGAAGATTGAGATCTCCTCAGCAGGAAGGTAGCGTTGGTTTATACCGAGCACGGTAGGTCCTGGGCGCTTCCGCTCAGGATTCGTGCGGTTAACCATTCTGCGGATGAGGCATATTCCGTTCTGGTCGGATCCGAACATCTCGGTCAGCCAGATCGGTTGCTTTGAGATGGCGTAGTCGAGGCTCGCGGCGAGCGTTCCGCCCGTGCCCTTGAGAACCCCACTCTCCGGAAGGAAGGCGGTCTGAACGAGGAGGCACGCAAGTCCGCGCACCGCGCTTGTCCACTGGAAAGAACCGGAGCCTCTGTATGCGCCACCTGTCTTTCCTCGAATACTCCGGCGTGTTGTGCCGGAGACTCCGTCGCAAAAAGAAACCTCTACCAGCTGTCCTTCTTCGAAGTATGCTTTGAGCTCTCGCATGTTGTTCTCCCTGAATCCCTTTTTCGGTTTATTTCAGTATCCACATCATCCCGTATTGGATGACTTGAAAACTGAATACTCGATCGAGAGAGAACCCTTCAAATCGGTGTCAAATCCCCCCGAATAGAAGTCCTCACTTTGAGCTTTTTGACACAAACGGGGGTAAGAGGAGGGAACGGCGGGTTTGGGTGATTTCGGATGAGGAGCGAAAAAAGCCCTTTAAGTAGTTGGTTTTAGTGTGTTTTATGAGCTTTTTTGAGCGCTGGGGTTTTCGGTGGGAGGGGTGATTGTGTGGCCTGTGACCATTGTAAGTACCTGGTTCAGCTCATGAACGAGGCCTGTTGGTATTTATGACTCCTATTCATCAAGGATCTCCCCCCGACGCCGACTTCTTCTGTGATTAGGTTTGCACAGTCTGCAAGAACGGGGGCGGAGATGAACGATTCAACCAGCGCAAAACGTACAGTAGCCAGTGTTATTTCAGATGCTACGAAGATTCGCGATCGACAGCGAGCCGTTGTCACTGAGCAGACTAAGGCGTTTGCGCAGTCGAACGTGTTTGCGCAGATCATGTTGAATCAAGAGCTCTCTCCAGAGGCTAAGCGAGACGCGTTCGTACGCGAGCTCTCATTCTCGAAGGACGCGACAAAGGAGCAAAATAGGGCGAGGCTTGAGGCATTCTCCGCCTTCAAAGAGTATCTCCAAGAGCAGCGAAAGATCTTGAACCGAGAGGGTATCAAGCTGCAAGACACCGAGGCGTTCGCCGAGCTCCAGGCGGTGGTCGATGAGATGACGAGGGCGAGCCTTGAATTTCAGGAGCGAGCGAAGCCCCTCATTGATGTCCTCGCGGCTGTATTTGAGATCCGGAAGAACGACAAGATTCCAGATGTCTACAAAGAGATCCAGCGGGATAAGGAGTGGGCAGAGGAGCAGGACAAAAAGCTCATGGATCACCAGGAGCGGCTGCAATCACTTATGGAGGAGGCCGATAATCTGGAGCGCCAGAAGGCGCAGCTTTCGGCGGAGAGATCTTTTTTCGGATTCGGGCCCACAAAAAAGACCGCGTTGGCTCGCATCGCTGAGATCGACGCCGTCGACAAGGCGCGTGTAACTCACGAGATAGATGAGATGGTGTCCGCGATAGACGCGCAGAAAGCGACCATCCAAGCGGGTCGCGATCCGGAACATCCCGAGTTGGCCGAGCAGAAGCGCGTATTGCGAGAGTTCTTGGATCTTACGAAGGATGAAAACAGGGAGCGTCAGCGGGCTCTCATAGACGCCGCGGTCAACTACGTTGACACCTCTGACACTCGCCTCAAGAGTGTGCTGGGAACCCTTGAGAGGCTCGGCAAGCATGCCGAGGTGTTAGCGGACACCAATGGGATTCTCAAAAACATGCACCTGATCATGGATGAGTCTCTGAAGGAGGTTGCTCAAAAAAATGAGTCAACCAAGAAGGAGCTTGAGAGTGGTGGGTCTGAGGAATCTTCGATCGCTCGGATGACGCGAGAGAATAAGTTGCAGGAGATCAACGAGTTCATTAGTCGCGCTGACGACCACTCGGTGGATGTGGCCAATTCAATCGGTGGGCTAACGAAGCACGCAGTTCAGATTCAAGCCTACAAAGACACCATACGCAACGAGAGTGGAAGCACCAAACGCCTCCACCTTGAAGGGGTGTCCCAGATGGGCGAGCAGCTTATGTCGGTTATCAGTGCCATCTCGGCTGCCGCGACGAGTGAGTCGAGGTCAGTAGCAGCGAACAACTTTGCGCGAATGGCGGCGCAAAATCAGACGATCATCGCGCAAGAAGTCGTGCGTAATGCAACCAATGTTGATCTTGAAGCACAGCAGATATCGCGTTTGGTTGGCGAACTGCAAGATTACGGCGATGTGCTCAAGGCCTCAAGCGATATAGCGCAAGAGGGGTACTCTCGCATGCGCGAGACGATAGGGGCGATCCGCAAGGTTTCGGGAGCAGTGCAGGGAGCCATTAATGATCTTGTAGACGATCGCGCCGAGGCAAACATGGGAAGTGGTGAGGCATCCGCGGGGGAGGGGGCATCTAAGGCTGAAAGTTCCTTCCAAAATCCATTTGACAAGCTCGGCAACTCATAATCACGAGGAGGGAGGGTTGTTATGAGTCACCCTGGATCGCGTGATATCTTAACCCGTGGGTCAGAGGTTCTGGCTCGACGCAAAGGCTTCAAACTTGTGGGACGAGACATCGAGGTGGCAGAGATCTCTGCTGCTCTCATGAAGCTGCGTCGTCGCAACGTCGTTGTTACCGGTCGAGGCGGCGTCGGGATTAGCGCGATAGTATTGGGTCTTCAGGCCAGTAAGCAGGATTATACGACTCCGGTTGACATTGTCGGCAAGCGATTCTTCTGGCTCAATACAGACACGCTCTTTGAGTCTGGGAATCATCAGGTTATCAACGAGGCATTCTCACGGGCTCGAGATACCCTCAGCGCTTCGCACTCCGCAGTTTTGGTTGTTGAGGACGCCAGCGATTTCATCAAATTCGCTACGATGAACGGCTGTAGTAACCTCATTAACGGGTTGATGGGGGATCTTAAAGCGAATCGGTACCAAGCGATCCTAGAGACAAGTGATGAAGGACTCGGAGACCTCCTCAAGTGCGACAGTGATCTTCTTGAGAACTGCACCCTCTATGAGGTGAAGGAGCCGGAGGCCGGCAATCTACGCATCATCGTCAAAGAGGTCAGAGCGATCCTGGAGGCTCATCATGGGGTCAAGATCTCAGAGGGCGCAGTTGAGGCCGCGGTGGCGTTGACTGAAAAATACAAGCTCACTGAGTTGCGAGCTCAGCCCGATGCAGCTATTACCCTGCTCGATCTCTCGATGACGAACTTCTGTCGCCAGGCGCACATCGCTCCCCAGCATATCGAGGCCCTCAAGGAGAAGCTTAAAGCTTTAGGGGAGAAGGGGGCGGGTGTCGATGAGGTGCGCTCTCAGCTCATGAAAGCGCAAGAGGAATGGAATGAACGCCAACGTCAGGTGCGAGCGCTCTACCAGGAGATAAGCGATGGCGAGGAGCAGGTACGAGCGCTTGAGGATGAAGCGAGGGCACTCAAAGAGGCGCACTCACAGCGAGTGAGTGATCTTCAAGCAAACCGCCCTGCGTCGGGGTACTCTCCCTCGGGCGAGGCAGGCGATCCGATGGCGATGTATAGTAGCTCTGATACCCCTGATGTGGTTGAAGTGCGGAAGCGGATTGAGACGATCCGGCAGCTCGTTGTCACAGCCACACATGGGTACGCGAAAAAAGTCGCGGAAGTATACCAAGGCTTGACGGTTGAGGAGTCCGATGTGTTGCGTTCCTTTAGTGCGCTCTCCGGTATCCCGGTTGATAAGCTCACCGAAAACGAGCGCGCTAAACTCAGGAATCTCGACGAGGTTCTCTCTCGGCGGGTCGTTGGGCAAAGCGAGCCGACGAGCGAGGTCGCAAAAGCGGTCAAGCGGGCTCGACTAGGTCTTAAGCTCCCCAACAAACCCGCGGGGACCTTTATGTTCCTGGGTCCCTCAGGCGTAGGTAAGACCGAGCTTGCCAAGGCCCTCGCAGAGGCGCTCTCTGTTCCTCTCCTTCGGTTCGATATGTCAGAGTACATGGAAAAGCATGCGGTTGCGAAGCTGATCGGAGCTCCTCCCGGTTACGAGGGCTACGAGCATGGCGGAATCCTTACAAATCAGGTACGCCGGAACCCCTACAGCGTTGTGCTCTTCGATGAGATTGAGAAAGCTCATCCTGATGTCTTTAACCTCATGCTGCAGCTCCTCGACGATGCTCGCTTAACGGATAGTCGGGGATTAACGGCATCGTTCAAGGATACGATCGTCATCATGACAACGAATATCGGGACGCCGAACTTCCTCGATGAGTCGATCTCGTTTGAGGAGGCGAAGAAGCTTGCGTTAGCGGATCTCCGTTCGCAGTATCGACCGGAATTTTTGGGACGATTCGGAGGGAATATCTACTCGTTCCAGCGTCTGGGAGTGGAGGTGCTTGAGGCGATCGCGACAAAGGAATTGGCGCGAATTAACGCGCTCGTTCTGGCACAGGGGATACGGCTAACGATGAGCTCAGCAGAGATGCGCAAGATGCTCAGAGGCGTCTATGTCGCAAGAGAAGGGGCTCGCAGCGTGCTCGGATACATGGATAGGAATATCACCTCAAGTATCGCGGACCTCGTCCTGAACAACGATGCTGCCCGGGGTGATATCGAGGTCGTGTTCGATGAGAGCGCGCTCTCCATAGCTCTGCGGGCGAAGAATGTGGCTCGTGAGGAGTGTGCGGTCGCGCGCGCAATCTAGGAGCGTATGGCTGATAGCTTTCGCACAAAAAGCTCGAGCGCAAATAACCCGCCATCACCTTCGAATACCGAGGCGCTCCTGGCGCGTGCGCGTAGGATTGCGCAAGGGCCGTCCAAGGAGGCTCCTCAAAAGCAAGAATCCGAGGGAGGGATCGCCGATGCTATCACTGAGCTCAACGAAAACCTGACCTTCTTTCGGAAGTGCTTGACCACGACGCGCGTTGTACTAGGCGGGCTGCAATCGAATGTGTTCGGTCCACTCTGGCGGCTTGTCCGACCGCCGATCATATTTGTAGCTCGGCTCTATATGCGGCTGTGGAATAGGTACGCATATTCCACAAATCAGGAGACCAAGGAGCGAACGCTCTCGCGTACTCGATCGAGTATAATTGTGGTAGCCACGGTCCTTGTGCTCTCTATCTTTACGAACACGCAGCTCGGAAGTGCTGTGAGGTTTGTGACCATTGAGCCTCTCGCTGATGCCATTCTGATCGGCTTGTCAAAGCGCACGGAGGTTTTTTATCTCACCCAGTCCGATGAGATTGACCCGGAGAACAATGTCCACTCGGTTCGTGGGTGTCGAAAAAGGGGTGAGTGCGCTGAGATAGATGCTGCCTACTTTCGAGTGCAGCCGCGCCTAGCTCACGACGTGTGGAAGCTCGTTAGCTATGGGAATCCGGTGTATGTGCCTGACCACATCGTTGCGCCCATAGCGCCTGGACTCAACGAGTGTCATGTTACCTACTACGGCTATCGCATGACCTCTTCGTGGATAGCACGCATCCTCCGTTCGCTTCAATTTTATCCCACGATGCTGGAGGCGAAGTGCACCTATTTGGGAAGCCAGCGGTGAGTCTGCTTGCTTGCAGCATGCCTGCCCAGAGGCGTTGGTAACGTGTCGTAGGCCCGAGCCGTGTTAGTATTGGGGTAATAAGGGGTGGACGCTAGGTAAGGGTCTCCTCTGAGTTCGGACTAAGAGACGATAGTCGGTATCTATCTGAATTAGAAGAGCAGGGAACGCCTGCCAATCAGCAGAATCATTTGCGCAAGGCTAGCCAAATGCCTACCATAATGAGGCGGCTCGTCTATTCAGCTCGTGCAGCGCCGTGCGCGCCCGAGGATACAACCAGGATACCTGATGTTTGAGTACACCCCCACTCAAGACACGGACGCGCAGTTGCGGCTCCCCACTAACCTTGAGCGTCTCTCAGCGGCAGCGGTGGATGCGTGCAAGTTTGGTCCCGGCTTCGTTCGCCCCGCATACGAACACTTCTGCTTCTCCCGTCTGCCAGGCTTCTTTGAGCACACCCTGCTCGGCTCAACTGAGCGAGGTAATCTACCGCAGGCAGTGACCTCGACCGTAGGGCGATTTGATCACATTATCTTTGTGTTTGTTGATGCTTTTGGGTGGCAGACCTTTGAGCGTTTTCGGGATTCCGCCGCGTTTCTTCGAGAGGTCGATCGAAATGGAGTAGTTCTCAAGACGACATCTCAGTTTCCCTCGACGACGGCTGCTCATGTAACAACGGCTTTCACCGGACTCGCCGCCTACGAGCATGAGATCTGTGGATTCGATTACTTTGAGCCGGGCATCGGAAGGATGATTCGCCCCCTCCGATTTGCTTTCTCAGATGAAAGTCCTGACTCGCTTGGTACGGCAGGATACACTCCTGCTGATGTGCTTCCGCAATCGCTGATGATTCCACGACTCGTGAACAACGACGTAATGCTCCGTTTTTTTGGTCCCAAGGCATTTTTCCCCTCATCGTTCAATTCGTGCTACGCACCCAACGAGACCCTCAAAGGGTTCGATTCGTTTAGTCACGGGATTGAGCAAGCTCGTTTCATAGTCGGTGGGAATCCACAAAAAAGCTATCAGTCTGTGTATATCGAGACGTACGATTCGACCTGCCACAAATGGGGATTTGAAGCAGATCAATCGGACCAAGCTGCTAGAGATATCTTGCGCGCACTTGAGCGCTTTCTTCAATGGAGCGGGCTTCCGCGAACTCTCCTGGTTGTCTCTGCCGACCATGGGCATATCTCCGATATCCAGGGTGGGGGGATTCCGATTAACAAGGTCGTGCCTGACATCACTACTATGTTGAAGAGAGATGTTAGGGGAAGCCCAATCAGATTCTCAGGTGGACTTCGTCACCTCTGCCTTCATCCGCGACCGGAGTGCGAGCAGCATCTGCTCGGGCTCTTGAGGGAGCGACTAGCAGGGGCGGCGACCGTCATGACGGTGCCCGAACTCGAACATGCTGGTCTCCTGGGACCGGGGAAGGTCAAGGAATCTTTCGTTTCACGCCTCGGCACTATCGGGATCCTACCGCACGCTGGCTACTCCGTGTATTGGGATGAGGCTCCGCGGTTCGCCTACGGAGACCGGTCTCATCACGGAGGTGCCAGCGCGCAGGAGATGGAGACGCCGCTCCTGTTACTTCCGCTCGGATAACTACCCTGCTCGTTTCGCTGGGTAGCGCAGAGACCATTCGGCCGGGAATTGATGAAGAATTCAGATTTCGGCGCTTTGGTTTTGACTTGCCGACTGGTTCTCCTTATCGTTGTTCCACGGAATTTTATGAACACGCCATTCTTTTCAGTTTTAAACATCTTTTCAGCGACCGAGGAATCGACGCGA
>JALRCK010000299.1 GCA_023262305.1 Deltaproteobacteria bacterium | reverse complement strand
TCGGATGAGATCTCCTTGAGGGGCCTTCCACTCTTCTCAGCAACCTTCTTAAGGAAAAACTCCACCAACAGTGGCACATCCCCCTTTCGCTCCCGTAAGGGCGGCAATCTTAGGTTAACCACATTAAGCCTGTAGTAGAGGTCCTCACGAAACGTGCCAGCCTTGACCATCTCCTCAACATTTCGATTTGTAGCGGCGACAACTCGTACATCCACACGGACTTGCTTCGTCCCTCCGACCGGCATAAACGTCCCATCCTGGAGCACACGAAGTAACTTCACCTGGAGCGCTGGACTCATCTCTCCTAACTCATCCAAGAAGAACGTCCCGCCATCAGCGACCTCAAAGAGACCCTCCTTATCTCGGAGAGCGCCTGTAAAGGCGCCCTTCACGTGACCAAACAACTCAGACTCAAGGAGATTCTCATTAAACGCTGAGCAGTTAGCGACAACGAAGGGCCTCTCCTTACGGGGTCCATTTGTGTGAAGAGCCGTAGCCACCAACTCCTTTCCAGTTCCGGACTCGCCAGTTATCAAAACTGGAACATCAGAGTCAGCGACCTTCGACATCACGTCATAGAGATCGGTCATTGCCGGACTTCGCCCGATTATGTTCGAAAAAGCGAAGTTCTCTTGGAGGCGAGCTTGAAGACGACGGTTCGCGACTTTCGTGTCTCGAAGCTCTCCGTATATCTCGCGCACCCGGAGAGCGGCGTGGATTCGCGCAATCAACTCCTGGGAGTTGTACGGCTTGCAGATGTAGTCGTCGGCTCCCTGGCTAAGTCCATGGATGATATCTTGCAATTCATCTTTTCCGGTTAAGAGCACTATCGGGATAAAGCGGAGCTCGGGGTCACCCTTCAGGATCGAAGCAACCTGGTAGCCGTTCGGCTCTGGCATAACGACATCAAGAAGGATCAGGTCAGGGCGCTCACTCCGAGCTTTTTCAAGGGTCTCTGTTCCAGACGCTGCCGTGATCACAGAGTACCCACGCAGCAAAAGGAGCTGCTCAAGGGCATACAGACCATCCGGCTCATCATCTACCGCGAGTATCTTTATAGGGCGTTCTTCGGACATGGGTAAAACATTAGCTTGAAGCGACAAGCCTCGAAAGCCCCCTAAGGCTCTCCAGATTCCGATTCACGGACCACCGTTCGGGCGCCTTATCTGAATGCTCTCAGGAGTGCTTATCGCCTTTCTCGGCGGGGCACGCCCCTTCTGCTTTTGCCGTAACATCTCCACTCTCGGGACCAACGTATGGACCAGGTCCCACTACAATTATCGGTAATGGGTAGAAGCGCTCTCATGTGGTCGGCGGTGCGGTGTACACGGCACGGCCGACCAGATGTGTGTCTGGAAGGTTTTCACAGTTACCAACAACTAACGAAAGGTTTAGTCATGAAAGATACCTCAGAGGAACGGTTCTTGTTGATGTGGTCCGGGGGCATATCCCTTTTCCTTGTGGTCTTGATAAGCACTTTTATCGTCCTGGAGTACGATAACACCAGGGATCAGGGGATCAACGAGTACCGGAAGGTACTCGAGAACAACCTGCATCAAGAATCTTACTCAGATTCGCGGCGGGCTTCGTCAGTGGATAGCCGGCTACGAGGAACTTAAGGTTCCCACCAACTACGCCCATGTCTACAACAAGGTGGAGGGAGTTCTCGCTGAAGCGGACGCTCTCGCCGAGCGTTTTCCGACGATGGGAGCTCTTGAGTTTCAGAGCAAGCTTAGTCTGTTGCAGGGGAAGGTGCACTTTGTGCCCCCGATCAGCGCCGACCTTTATGGAGAGAGAAACCCCTGGTTTCCGGGTTTTCTCAGCTTCGTATTTTTCGGAGCCCTGAAGTTCGCGGCACTTGCGGTTGTAATGCTCGCTGGCATGGCTGGCGCGGTCTATCTCGCTGAGCGGGAGGGAAAGCCAAAGCCCACCTCAAGTGCGTCAACCGCTGGCACCGAGTCCGGTAGTGGCGGTAGTGGCGGGTATATTGGACCAGGTGGATATCCAGGAGTCTATGACGACACCTGGCGGTATCCCCCTCCCAGTCCCCCACCAACCTATCGTTACCCACCGTACGGGTGATTGCGATTGTACCAACCCACGTTGAGACCAAGCCCTGCGCGCCACGTGCTCTCAGGAAGTTTGTCTCTTCACGTGAGCCGTTCACTCGACTCGCGTTTTTACAAAGAGGTTGATTTCAGACAGACACACGTTTGGTCAGCCTCCCTTATTGAGAAACCAACGGTACCGTCCAAACAAGAGAGTAGAGACTACTCTCCATCCATTCCATCGAGCGAGATACTCTCGAGAAATCTCTCGCCAACCTTTTTAAGCCGTTCGTCCAAAAAGGTTACTCCGGCAAAGATGGTGTCGTCTGGAGTAGCGATGAGCCACTGCAGGAGAATCTCTCCGCTCTCGCGGAGGCGCATGTGCTGAACCGCTCCAGGATACTCGCCACACGAACGAGGCTCTACAGAGATGGTTTCGAGTTGCTCGTTATCTTTAAGCTCCTCCCGTAACTGATCCGCGAGCTGCGCGGAAGAAGCGACTTGGAGCACCTGCCCCACGGACACAGCGAGGTCGAACTGAAGCTCAGCCCCCGCGTACTCCTCGTCAAGTGAAAGCGTGATCGTCTCGCCATCACTATCGGCGTCATCACCTTCGTCCACCCATGGCTCACTTGGAAACTCACCACTCAGGCTCGTCTCTGGAACGGTGTAGCGCTCCCATGGCTGTTTAATAATCTTCTCAACATCGAACGACATAACTACCTCTCGCTTCTTGGTGAGAACCTTCTACCATGTACGAAAGATCTAAGGAAATCAGCGGCGCCTAGGTTCATCTCTGCGCCTGGGGAAATGAGGTTGTTTTATCGATCTTTTTCGCCTGATTCAGAGTCGCTCAAGGCGCTCGCCCCTCGCTGAGCTAACTTCCCCTGGAGGAAGCTGAGGTATATCTTTTCCAATCTCGTTCGCGCCCAGGGAGTCTTCCGCAGGAACTTAAGGCTTGAATTAATCGAGGGATTATCCTCGAAGCAGTTTATGGAGAGCTGTCGTGAGAGCCCCTCCCACCCAAAATGCTCGTACAGCTCCGTCAAAATCGCCTTGAGAGTTTTTCCCTCCAGCGGATCCTTTGGATTCTTGTTCGAGTGCTCGTTCATAGCGGTGCTCTCTGGGAGGCGATACTGCAGCATCCCTCTCCATCCAACATAGAGCCCAAAAAGGGAGAACAGAGCGGCCAACAGGCAGATAAACGGATGCCGCGGGAGGTTGACTCTACAGTCAGTTACCCCCTACCGGCGCTATCCCTTCATCTTATCCAAGAACTCTTTATTGCTCTTGGTTCCTTCCATCTTGCTGAGGAGGAACTCCATCGCCTCAACTGAGTTGAGCGGGTTGAGCACTCGTCGGAGCGCCCAAACCTTCTGCATCACGTCGCTCTCAAGGAGGAGGTCCTCCTTTCGAGTTCCCGAGGCTTTAATGTCCATGGCTGGGTAGATGCGCCGCTCTGCGAGCTTACGATCAAGCACGATTTCGTGGTTACCGGTTCCTTTGAATTCCTCGAAGATAACCTCATCCATTCGGCTTCCGGTCTCGATGAGCGCTGTACCGATGATCGTAAGGCTTCCGCCCTCTTCCACGTTACGAGCGGCTCCGAAGAAACGCTTCGGCTTGTGCAGTGCATTCGCGTCAACACCTCCCGAGAGGATCTTGCCACTTGGGGGAACGACGGTGTTGTAGGCACGCGCGAGACGGGTAATCGAATCAAGAAGGATAACCACGTCGCGCTTGTGCTCAACGAGTCGTTTCGCCTTCTCAATTACCATGTCAGCTATCTGAACGTGACGCTGAGCCGGCTCGTCGAATGTCGAACTCACCACCTCTCCCTTGACGGAACGTGCCATGTCGGTAACTTCCTCTGGACGCTCGTCGATGAGCAGCACCAAGAGGACAACCTCTGGATGGTTCTCGGTGATTGCATTCGCGATGTT
>JALRCK010000298.1:298-4007 GCA_023262305.1 Deltaproteobacteria bacterium | reverse complement strand
GGCGTGCGTGCACGGGCCGATCTCGACGGCCTGCTGCCCGAGTCCGATGTCGTGGTGCTCGCCCTTCCGCTCGACGATTCGTCGCGCGGCATGGTCGATGCCCGGTTCCTGTCGCGGATGAAGGACGGCGCGCTGCTCGTCAACGTCTCGCGAGGCGGAATTGCCGATACCGATGCGATCCTCGCTGCGACCGGCCGCCTGCGCTTCGCCCTCGACGTCACCGACCCCGAGCCGCTGCCCGCTGACCCGCGAGGTGCTGAAGGCGTTCCTGGGCCCGACGTCGCTGCGGGAGCGTCCCGAGGTGGTGGCGTATGTCCGTGCGGCGACCCGTGCCGTTGACGTCCGTTCCAGCGCGTGGGCGGTGAGTGAGCAGAAGCCTGTCTTCTCTGCTGACTCGTCGGTCATCTCAGGAATTATCTTGTGGATCCTGCTCGCGTTCATCTTGCATGTGAGGCTCGTTCTTCGGTGGTCACCAAAACAGGTGTCTCGTTTGACCGTTGTTGTCACAGCCTCATATTTTGTCACCGTCTTCATCGTTATGGTGTTAGCGGGACGGCTTAATCACGCGGAGCTCTTGTTGTAGTATGAGTGCCTCTGCAATGCCGATTTTTGGTGGTGCTTCTGTGGCGTATGAGCCCCGGCTGGTGCTCACAGGAATTAGCTACAAAACGCTCAATGTTGATGGCCGTGAGCGCTTGGCGCAGGCTGTCCCAGAGCCAGAGCGATTAGCTCAGCGTGTGGTACAAGAGGGGTTGGCAACCGAGGCTGCTGTCATCTCGACATGCAATCGTTTTGAGATCGTGAGTGTTGGAGGAGAAGGCGGGGGTATTAAGAGCTTCTTCCAATCTCTTCTGGGAGCCTCAAGCGCTCAGGATGAAGTGCTCTATCAATACCTTGATGATTCAGCCGTGAGACACCTGTATCGCGTCTCCTCAAGTCTCGACTCGATGGTAGTTGGAGAGGCTCAGATCTTGGGGCAGGTAAAGCAGGCCTACCAACGGGCTATCGCGGTCGGCAGCGTAGGCTCTCACCTCCATCACCTCTTTCAGAGCGCCTTTAACGTCGCCAAGAAGGTGCGGTCACGCACCGATATCGCGGAGCATGGCGTCTCGGTGAGCTATGTGGCGGTGCGGTTAGCGGAGCAGATCTTCTCTGATCTCGAAAGCGCTACAGTTTTGATCATCGGCAGCGGTGAGATGGCGGAGCTTGCGGGGTTGCACCTCTGCTCACGAGGATGCCGCAAGATAGTGGTTGCAAACCGAACAGTAGAGAAAGCTGCAGAGCTTGCAGAGCGTTTCGGCGGTAGTGCAGTTTCATTGGCTGATGTGGATAGGGTTCTTGATCAGGCCGATATCGTCATAGGATCTATCTCAATCGACAGGCCGATCTTACATCGAGCGGCGCTCAGGTCTCGACCGGGTGATAAGCCGTTGTTCCTGATCGACCTGGGTATGCCGCGTAACTTCGCCCCAGACCTTGGAGAGCTCGACAGTGTGTATCTCTACAATATCGATGACCTCTCAGGTATCGCCGATGAAAACCGCGCGTTGCGCGAGGCTGCGGCGCATGAGGGTGAGCTGATTATTGAGTACGGTTTGGCGCAGTTCGAGCGATGGCGCCTCAAGCGCAGCGCTCAGCCTGAGATCGTTGACTTACGGGCTCGGGTGCAAGAGATCTGTATGGGCGAGATGAGATCGCTGATTGCAAAAACTCCTGGGGCTGATGAGATGGCGGCTCAGGAATTCGCATACGCTATTAGCCAGAAGGTTTCTCACGAGTTGACACGCATCCTTGAGCGCCGGCAGGGCGATGAAGATGGCGGTGCGTCCCCAGTGCTTATCGTTTCCTCTCGGGATACTTCATCGAAGACGTAAATTACCCGGGTTGTTCATGTCACGAACTCGCACCGCGGGAGGGCGACCGTGCCGGTCGCCAAAAAATGCCGCGTACCGCGGAGGGTCCTCGCCACACGCGACGAGGCGACCGACACGGTCGCCAAAAAATGCCGCGTACCGCGGAGGGTCCTCGCCACACGCGACGAGGCGACCGACACGGTCGCCCTCCCTCCATCGCGAACTCGTACCCTGGGGGGGGCTCCCTTTTTTGGATCTCCGTGAACATTTACCATTCCCCCGCCGTCTCACCTTCCGTTACAACATGCTGGAAAGAACTAGTTTGATGAAAAGTAAACGCTACAAACGAATGAAATCACGAGAGATTTTGGTGTTCGCATGGTGTTGTGTGCTAGCTACTGGAAGTCTATGTATGGCAGAGGAAAAAAAGGCAGTGTCTGAGGATCTTAAAAATAAGTTAAACCCCATGCAGTACCACGTCACTCAACAGTGTGGCACTGAACCCCCATTTCAGAACGAATACTGGAACAATCACGCAGATGGGATCTATGTGGATGTCGTATCGGGGGAGCCCCTCTTTAGTTCAAAGGATAAGTTCGATTCAGGCACCGGGTGGCCGAGCTTCACAAAGCCCCTCAAAGGTGGTGCGTTGACCGAGAAGAGCGACACCTCTCACGGGATGCGCAGGGTGGAGGTACGGTCGAAGGGCGCCGATTCACACCTGGGGCATGTGTTTCCTGATGGCCCCGGTCCAGAAGGTTTGCGCTACTGCATTAACTCTGCGTCCTTGAAGTTCATCCCGGTCGATCAACTTGAGGCGAAAGGCTACGGCGAGTATGTAGCTCTGTTTAAGGACAAACCTGATGTGCGCGGAGGAGAGAAAGCGACTGTCGCTACCGAGGAGGTCGCGATCCTCGCTGGTGGGTGCTTCTGGGGTGTTGAGGAGCTGATTCGCAAACTTCCAGGCGTTATCTCAACCGAGGTTGGATACACGGGTGGTGCTCTTCCAAACCCCACCTACGAGGTGATGACTACGGGGAAAACCGGGCATGCCGAGTCGGTGCGGATAGTTTTTGATCCGCGCAAACTCTCCTACGCAGATCTTCTTCGGTACTTCTTTAGGCTGCACGATCCAACGACCGTGAACCGTCAGGGAAATGATCGCGGTACTCAGTATAGGTCCGCTATCTTTTACACATCCCCGCGTCAACAGGAGATCGCTCGTGAAGTGATGACCGAGGTAA
Organism: Deltaproteobacteria bacterium; assembly: GCA_023262305.1. GTDB lineage: Bacteria > Bdellovibrionota_C > UBA2361 > UBA2361 > OMII01 > OMII01. The sequence continues at coordinate 910 of JALRCK010000298.1, read as the reverse complement.
ACGGCTCGGGCAAGTGGAGTGCGCCAGTTGTAACCGAGATCGCTCCCGCCTCAACGTGGTACCCGGCTGAGGAGTATCACCAGGATTATCTCCAGAAGCATCCGAACGGGTATACCTGCCACTATCTGAGAGATTGAAGGCAAACTCCAGAGGGCATGCTTCCTTGTGTGCCTAGGAGATCGCCCGTAACAGGATCTTCTTAGCGATATTTCCGAAGATGACGGGTATCTGTGCAGGGATGTTGGTCGGGAAGTACTCTCCCTGTGTATCGATTCGACGAACTGGGTTCTGCGCGTCCTCCGCTCCTTGTCGAGGGGGTCTTAGATCCCGAAATGTATTAGCACCATCTTCCAAGTTAGTGGCTGAGGTGTAGCCGACTTGGAGATTGGGAAGATTCGTGATAGTCCCGGTGTTGAATCGGTGGAGGTTGGTGGTGTTATTAACTCCAGCCACTGAGCACGAGGTAACCACTGGAGTGTTTGTGACCCCCTTGAATTGGTAGTGGGCGGGGACCGTTACTGGGAGTGCTGCATCTTGAAACATCTGACCTGAGAACGCTAACCGCGCGAGAAAGAAATCCTTTCTTCCAACATGGTCATCAGCGTCCTGCAT
>JALRCK010000298.1:0-288 GCA_023262305.1 Deltaproteobacteria bacterium | reverse complement strand
CCCGTTAGCACTATCGTGTACAGCTGCCGGACCGAGCCCTATTGTAAAGATCGTGGCCCCATACCGATTGCGCATAAAATCAGCAGCCTCGATAGCGCAGTAGTAGGGGAGTTCGTCGTACTTCTGTATCCCATAGTTGTCAGGGGGTGGGGGGAGTGCAAAAAAGCTTGGGGGCCAATTCGGGTCTTGCCACGAGGTGTTGTTGGTGCTGATTGGTACGTTCTGAACGGTCGCCTGATAGTTTCCGGCTGCACCTCCCTGCCAATCATTGCGCACATTCGTGTAGGG
>JALRCK010000297.1 GCA_023262305.1 Deltaproteobacteria bacterium | reverse complement strand
TCCACCAACTGTGGACGACCGATGTCGGGATGAAAGCCCCTCTGAATCGTGCTCACCTGAATCAACCAAACGAAGAACGGCAACAAGCACTGCAAGCGCAAATATCCCAACCACCTGCACCTTGCTACGGAGTGGGGCCACAAAGTTCGCGCCGCTAATAAGGCTCATGTCGGTCCTTGGTCAGGCTATCGAGACGGTTTACGATAATACTGCCACTTGCCCTGCCGGATCTCAACTATCTCTGAGTGAGCTGGCCTATAATACGTGCCCTCGGGGTCAAGACCCGGTGGTACCTCTATCATATCAACCATCGGTTCCTCCCAGGTATATTCAACAACCCCTGGAACGTTTCGAACCTGATACTCAATAACAGCTGGCTCCTGCGGTGGCGGCGTTTGGCTGCACCCCGAAGCTGCCACGATCGCAGAGGCGAGAATCCCAAGCCTCAAACCGCTTCGTTGTATCGTTATCATACCTACTTCCTCCTAAAATCCAGAATCTTTAAATCCAACATCCATCATAGCGCTGACGGCGCCGGCGACACTGCCGCCCTCCATCTCATCGCTGCCGAAATTGCCCATGAGCCTCTGCTGCAGGTCCTTGGCACCATACGGCGCAACGTTCACGACCTCCTCCAGAGCGCGACTGAAGTCATTCTCGTGACGTGTCAGCACGTCTTGGAAGAGCTGGTTGTCATCACCGTTATTCGTGCTGACCCAGTAGAAGGCGGGCTCGACTGGGAGTACCAGTGCACCCTCGCCTATATCGGAGAGAAGGTAGAACTGAGACTCAACGCCCTTGACGGTACGTAGACGCATAATCACATCCGCCTGTTGTGGCGTGAGGTTAAAGGCCTCTGCCGTGAGGTGGAACTTGTTTGGGTCCTGACGGAGGAATATTTTGTGCGCGCTGTTCTGCACGATCGCCTGTCCGCCTGATCCTACATAGAAGTCCTCGCCGGATTGCGATGCAGCGATCACGATTCCCTTACGCTTTCGATAGAGCCGGAATGCCGTCTCGATGGTGTTCGACGCGGTTTTTCCGATAAGTTCGTGAGCCTCATCGAACACGAGTACTTTTCTGGTATCGAGCTCGTTTGGATCGTTCATGACGGTGTCAGCCCATACCATGGCGATCTTCAGGAAAACTCTCTGAAGGTCAGGATTTCTGCTCAGCGCCTTCAGGTCGAATACGATGAAGCGCTCCTTGAGCTTGAGAGACCCTGGACGATCGAAGAAGCGGGCATACGTTCCCTCGCCGTAGTAATCCGCAATCAGAAGGCTGATGCGCTGCCGTCGACGGGCACTATCTTCGGTCTCATCAACTCTCTTGGGAGCTCTGAGCACAGCGACAACGTCGCTGAGGATAAATTCCCGCCTCATCGGTCCACTGCGATAGATACGGTGAGCCTCGACGAGAGATTCAACTACACTGCCGCGCTCAAGTCGGTCTGGGGCGTTTGGTCCATCTGCCGCCATGTCGCAGATAACATCTGCACACATGTCGAGAAGGTCCTTGTAATCGTCATTCTGTCGTTCAGAAGCAAGAGCGCCAAGTCGAGCAAGGAAGTTCATCGCCGGAGCACGAGAAGGCGTCGCTTCGTACACCTTTCCTCCGAAGAGTCGCGCTACTTTTTCAAAGCCACACGGCTGACCCGTCATGCCCTTGTCAAAGATAAAGGTAATCGGCTGACGCTCAACAACTCGCCCGTCAGAGAGCGTCGAGTAGTGTCCACGATTGAGCATCGTGATGAGGTAGCACATCAGGTAGCTCTTACCGGCTCCCGATACTCCGCTGATGAGCACGTTGGGTGCGATATTCGAATCGTAGAGATCAAATCCAACAAGCTCCCGGTTCCACAATGAGGGGAGAATAAACTGCGCTGACTGGCTTCCTCGCCAGTTACCCCATAAGGGAAAGAGACGAACGGCCCGCGAGGATTGCATCACGGTCGTCCACCCAGCACCATCGGTTGCAGGGTCATAGGCTCCCGGAAGGGAGTTGATCATCACCGCAAGGTCGGAGATCTCATGCACCATACCCCGCGCACCATTGAGTTGCGGGAAGGTAGCTACAGCCTCTGATGTTGCTCGAATAGCCTCGTCCTCTGTCTGGCAGATGAAGGTTTGGTGCACACCAACTCGCACAATCTGCTCCCGAGCATTGTAGAGCTCCTGACGCGCACTCCGAATAGCCGATATCTGGTGAATAACCTTTTGGTTCGACCGTCCGCCTGGGGCCCGTTCGCGCATACCCAGCAAGGAATCGAGCTTATCCAGACGCTCAAGCTGCTTCTCCTTGGGATCCTTTGAGAAGGTAACACTCAGAATGTTCTCATAGGGCGTCGACTGCAGTGGCGCTATCATCAGCGGCATGCAGCTCTTTGGTGGCTTCACCATGGAGACGCTTCGATAGACCCTACCATCTTTCACGATGATTCCATCTTTTGGGTGGTCGAGGTGTGTCTCAGAGATCTGGTTTGAGAGCAGGTCATCCCGGTCATACTCCGGCACAGGCGTGCTCGTGGTACGACCGCGACGGTGCTTGCCGGGCTTCACGCTTCTACGGTTCAAGATCGGGTAGAGCAGGTTTATAAGGCGTTGCCCATCGACCTTGCGCGGATAGAAACCGAGATCGGTCAACTTTGCCGCTGTTCCATCCATGATTCCCTTGAACCGGTTGGCGAAGGTGAGGTACTCGGCATGTCGCTGGTCGGCGCTCAACCCCACAGCACCATACATAAACATCTTCATGGCTCGAGCCATTTGAGCGGCAAGTCCCTTGCCCTCCCAGGGTGGGTCGAAGCGGAAGCACGCAAAGAGCCGGAGTCGTCTTGGGCGCCGGTGCAGAGACTTTGCTTGAGCAGCCATTCGAATCGAGCGCACCCATCGCTTGGTCATCCAGCCGGCGGCTCCCGAAAGAGGATAGCTGTAGAGACAGCTCCGAAGGAGGTCCTCGACGTCAAAAGTGGTTACCCAGCAAAACTGCGCTGACATGCTATGCTCAAAGGAATCGAGCATCTCTTGCACACGTTCGGTTAACTGGAACGCTTCGGCATCGGAAACAGTCGTTATCCACTTGGGTTGCAGCTCCCAGATCGACCAAAGGGATGCGTCAGTGTGGATGAAGATCTCGTTCTCCTCGTCAAAGCGAGCGAACGGAAGAAGCTTGTTAAAAAGCTCCTCATCCTGGAACAACCTGTTTCGAGTTAACCTACTTATGCTCATGGAACCTACTCACTGAATAAGGTCGGCTCTAATGCAGTTCGCACAAGAAACCGGACCTCTTTGTTTTCGTGATCGACAACAACCTTTATTCCTGCTTTCTGTCCTATAATCTGCGCAAGTTCGTCGATTGTTCCAAGATTTTGGAAAGAAAATTTCTGGGTCGCCAGTGAGGGGCTTGTATACGAAGAATACCGAGCCATTGACGCCAGCACCTTACAGGTCTGCTCAAGGGTCGCATTCTTCAAGTTCAGTTCGTACACCGGTCGAAGCGCTGGAGCCCTGTCATACGAGGAACTCGCAGACTCCGCGCTGCGTGGCGGGAGAACTTCAGGCGGGTGCACCCACTTCGTGCGAACATACACCGGCTCGGCTCCAGCTGTCGTGTACGACGGCATGAAGAGGGTACGTGTGTTCTTACTGGTCGGGCTATACGGCTTCACGTCGCTCGTAGAGCATCCGGTGCACAACCCGCACAGCGCTAAGCCGACTATGAGAGTAACAACCCTGCTCACCGTAGATCCTCCGGATAGACATATCCAACAGCTGACGAGTTGCCCCCGGTGCTGCTCCCAAGCTGAGCCTCAAGCTCAAATGCATCCTGGAGGGCCCAGGAATCACGCTTGACCTTCAGGTAGTAGTAGTGTGCTGGAACAAGGTCACCGTGAGCGTTCAGGTGGTCTGGAACCCACATGAGTCGAACAACAGCTGGCATCATGACCGGATTTTGCGGCTGGGCGGGCAATGCACGCTGATAGGTCCCCATCGCCTCAAGAGCGGCGCGAGCCTTCTCTCCCTTGCCTCCTCCGCTCCC
>JALRCK010000296.1 GCA_023262305.1 Deltaproteobacteria bacterium | reverse complement strand
GACCGTGCTTGCCTCGCCGTAGCGAAGCGAAGGAGGGCCGGTCGCCAAAAAACGGTGCGCATCGCCAACTTGCTCCTTAAAACTCCTTGCATCTCCAGACAGGGGGGTAACTCCCAAACTCAACGTGAAATCGAGCGATTTCGAGGCGGGACACGATTGAATAAACCCTCGTAATTACATACGATGCTTCTATTCACCTATGCTCAAGCAGAACTGGCGACTCATATCTCGGTTAGAACGGATCGGCGATAACCTGATTATCGTTGCCGCCTTCTTCGCCGCGTATTTCGGTCGTGACTCGTTGATCTTTTGGAATGAGATCCTCGACCTCTCTCTTCCCTTTACGGGGGAGCAGCTCGCTCCAATTAATGAGTACGTGCTCGTCCTCCTGATCGGATTGATCGGGTATGCGGTCATGCTTAACCTGATGGGCGCATACGGCAGTATGCGATTGAGCTCCGTGTGGCGGCTCTTTCGAATCGCTCTCTTAAGTGGAGGGGGAGTCTTTCTTATACTTGCCGCAGCGCTCTATCTCTTAAAGCTCGATATCAGCCGGTCGTTTTTGGCGCTCTTCATCGTTTTGAGCTCGTGTGGACTCACCCTAGAGCGATACTTCGTATTCAAGTTTTTGAGGTACTGGCGCCGAAAGGGGCGTAACTTCCGAAATGTGATCATCTGCGGAATTGGTGACCAGGCGATTCGCATCGCACGTGAGCTGACGAGCCGGCCTGAGTTGGGAATTCATATTCGTGGCTTTGGCGATCTCCGTCCTACAGATGTGCATCAAGCAGCCGCCATCCACCAGTTCAGGCTCGACATGCGTGGGCTCGTGCAGGTGGGGCGGGTGCTCATTGGTGGAGAGACGATTGCAAAAGCCCTTGAGGACTATGCAATAGACGAGGTGATCTTCACCGATGTTGTCGAGGTGATGCCGCAGGTTGAGGAGATGGTTCTTGTATGTGCCGAGCAGGGCGTGCGAACGACGATCGCCGCGGATCTCTTCAGCATCGGGCTCATCAAGTCGGGGATTAGCTATTTCGGCGGCATGCCGCTGATCCACTTCCAGACACCTCCAGGGGATTCCTGGGAGCTTGTAGTGAAGCGCATGATCGACATTGTGGTGTCGGCGTTGGCTCTCGTCGTTCTTTCGCCGTTCTTCCTTGCGCTTGCTGTTGGAGTAAAGACAACCCGAGGTGATGTGCTCTTCCGTCAGACGAGGGTAGGACTGAATGGACGACTCTTCCAGATGCTTAAGTTCCGGTCGATGTATACCGGGTCAGAAGCTGCGCTTGATGAGTTAAAGGCGAAGAATGAGATGCAGGGACCTGCCTTCAAAATGAGGGACGATCCTCGCGTCACTCCGTTCGGGCGCTTCATGCGCCGATTTAGCCTCGATGAGTTACCGCAGTTTTGGAATGTGCTGGTCGGTGACATGAGTCTGGTTGGTCCGCGACCACCGATACCGGGAGAGGTAGGGTTGTACGAGCGTCGTTCACGGAGACGCCTCTCTATGCGCCCAGGATTGACCTGCACTTGGCAGGTGAGTGGCAGAAACGAGATAAAGGATTTTGAATCGTGGGTGAAGCTCGATCTTCACTACATCGACAACTGGTCGCTCTTTGGTGATTTGGTGCTCTTGGTGCGAACGATTCCCGCGGTCTTGTTGGGAACGGGGGCTCGATAGGATGAGGCACGCCGGATTGGTGTGGGGGTCGTGATTCTCTAGGTAGTGCCGTTCACCGCGAACCAACTCGTTGCATGATAGCATAACCGGACCGCGAGTACGCGGTCCCTCCATGTATGCGTTTGTCCAGCAATCTTGACGTATCATCGATTCCATAATGTTTGTAAGGACCGCGTACCCGCGGTCCGGTTATGAACCAATTTCCCGTAGTGGATCGCGGTCGATATCGCTATGAATCAAGCTTTCGATTTAATCGGTCGATGTCCAGCCCCTTTGCAATATCGATCAAGATCTGAGCGTTTTTGTAATCGAGAGTTGTGATGCGAATGAGACCATGTTGCGAGATCGGGATAAGCAGCGATGCTTCTCCCTTCTTGTGCTCATAGAGCGTACCCTTTCCGTTGGCGAGCGTAACGGGCTTTTCGCCGACAACTTCGAGCATGGGAGGTCTTAATTTACGAAACTCCTCCAGTACGTTCGCCTCCACCAAGGGAACGATGCTCGGATGCGGTACCATAATTGCAAGTTTGCAGTTTATGCGATCGAAGTTCGAGAGTTCTACCTCTGCCGTAACAAGGTTGCTAGAGCGATCGCTGCGCGGTCGTCGATAGGTGAAGTAGGGGAGCTTGGCGCCTGCCCAGTTAAGGAGGAGTTGTGGGGCGTTGCTAGAGATCCACACCGAAGCGAAATTCGTTGAGGGGTCTATCCCCCGAAGCCATTGATTCGGAGGCGGACCCTTCTTCTTTTCCCCCTGCTGATTAGATTTGCTGATCCTGAAGTCCTGCATCGCCTTTGAGCCCATCAGGTTCTCAAGGGTCTCGGCGTGTCCCGGCGAGGGGACTGACAGCGAGACGCTCAGCATGACTCCGAGAAGAATCGGTGTGAACAGTCTGGTGGCGAATAGTGAGAGCGTCATGGCGAATTTAGTTCATCACTCAGGCAGTACGTCGTCAACGGTGCGGGTCGTTGAGAGTCGCTTTCTCAGGCGACCTAACCGTGTTGCAGGTCCGTGGCTCTGTTTGATACAGAAGTTTTCGAGGGCAGTGATCAATCCCTCTTCCCCCCCTTTGGCGAACGTGTGAGCGAGATCGGCGGATCGGGCGAGTGCGGCGACGGCGCTTGGTAGCGCCCGACGAGCGGTCTCAAATTGCTTTGACTGGCGAAAGACCGTGGCTAATCGATCGACGCTTGTCATCATCATCGCGACAAGCGCCTCGTTTCTGTCCTTTGCTCCGAGCACCTTGTCAGAGAGTGGCTCGCCCTTGGTGGCCATGACGACAGCCGCGTCGACCCCTTCAAACGTAAATGGCTTCACAAGATAACCACGGGCCCCGATCACGAGAAGGTCAAACACATCATCTACATTCGGGTTTGTTGATGCCGGAAGGGCGATTACCGAATGATCGATCTCAAGCACTTTGGTGAGCCAATCCTTCATCGGGTAGTTAGCATTTTTCTTGGCGTCGAAGATAATGTGGGTAAATTGTCGGGTATTGAGCTTCTCAAGAGCGATGTGGTGGTTGGGAGCGTCAAAGACACTGGCGAACCCGAGTGCTTTCAGAGCCTCGCGCATGTGGTTAGCATCACCGGGATCGCTTTCAACCACGAGCACGGTGCATGCGGACCTCTCCGCTGGGCTCATTTTGAGAGTATTTTCCTTCATAATCCCAATGACGCGTGGGTATCCTTGCGGATAGAACCAGCGCCTCGATGGAGAGGGACGGCTCATCGCACAGCGTGTAGCCTGGACCCACTCTTCCCCTTATTCCAAAGAGAGAGGTCGTCAGATGACCCTAAACCCTAAAGTCTTTTTGTGGGTAAATTACTGATGTTTAGCCACACCTATCGACCGTTTGGTCATGCAGGGCGTGTAATCGAGGAGTTACGCTGACCAGGGTCAACTGGGCAGGGGACCCAAGGCGCTCAAGCACGCTAGAACCCGAACAGGGATTGAAGTTTAGGGCAGTTACGACCTGCAGTGCCATGGCGTCGGCCTCTACCTCGGCTGATATGCCACCATGTACCCCATGCCCGAGCGCCACATGGGCCATCTCATGCGCCAGGATGAACGCTAGCTCAGATTCATCCGTGACCCGTGTGACGAGGGCTCGGGTGAGGACGACCTCATTCCTGTGGCGAATAAAGGCGTTGGCCGCGGGCGAGTCGATGATACGAAGTGATGAAGCTCTGGCGTGCCCAAGGGTGGAGTAGTGAGCAGCGATTCTGTCGAAGAGCTTGCTCAGTTTGCGTTCGGGGAGATAGGGGGCGTGATCGGAGTTTGCCGAAGAAACGAGAGGTTGCTCTGGCTGAGTGAGAGATTCTCGTATCGGTTGGATACCTGACGGAGCACCTCGTTCGGACCACAATC
>JALRCK010000295.1 GCA_023262305.1 Deltaproteobacteria bacterium | reverse complement strand
GCCTCGTCAACAAACCCCCTTTGTTCATCGTATTGCTCGTGCCCCTTATAGAGTACGGCGGAGGCTTCGCCGTGAGAGCTCTCCAAATCATCACCGTAGTGTTCCTGTTCCTCGGCACGATCCTTTTTTGTAGGCAGTGTCGACAGGGCTTTTGGGTCTCACTATCTGTGGTGGCCTGCTTGGCTACGAGCTGGGCTTTTGGATTTTTAGTGGACAGGGCTAACGCGGATGGCATCAGTATGGGTCTATCGACCTTTTCGGTGATCGCTGTCGCGGCTCAGATGCCTTTTCTTGGATGGGCTCTATTCGCTATCGCCGTCAACATTAAGAGCAACGTCTTGCCCCTCGCCATCCCGCTTATTTTGGCCGGTCGCGTAACGACCTCCGTGTATAGAGGTATCTGGTTTGCGGTGGCGGCCATTTCCGCGGCGGCGCTGACCCCCCGTTGGAGTCTCGAATGGCTCAAAATCGCCTCTGACAGGGTCAACATGCGCGTGAATATGGAGCAATCCACCAGCATCTTTCCCGCATGGCTCTACCTGACTAACAGCGAGACCCTTACCACAAGATTTTTCGCTCTAACGACCTGCCTCATAGTGCTCGGTATTATATTTCAAACTTGGTACAGCAAGCGCTCGAACCCCCTTTTGGGATTCACCCTGCTTATCCCCTGTACCTACGCCTACCCCGCACTTACATATCCCTACAGTATGGTTCTGTTCCCGCTACTCATCTTAACGTACGGCTTTTCGAGCGCGCAGGGTCGCCCAGCCGCCGCGTTTTTCGGTTTATTTTCCTACATAGGTTGCCTCGGACTTTTAGCCCAAAGCTTCCCCATGTTTTACTGGCAAAAGTTTTTTACGCACCCAGGACTAACGATTATTCCGTCCCTAGGCGTATCGGTTGCCCTTCTGGCAAACGCCGTTCTCGCATGGAGCCCAGCCTTGCATTTGAGCGCATTTAGAGGGGGGGTGGAGGAAGTTGGACCTACCACTGTACGCCGAGTTGGAAACGCCGCGGGTATGCTACTACTCGGGGCACTAGGGGTCTTTGCGGCGTTGGTTAGCTTTAATCTCTTCGTATATAGGCACCAACCACCAATGTAATCAACATGTTGGATCGGCCAGATAGGCACCGTGCACAAGCCTTCCTTATCTGCCGATTTAACGCCCTCCCCAACAGCACGACCAAATAGGCCGATGCCCCAAAATAGAAATACCCTCTAATTGGATTTGGGGACCACCTAAATCCCCGATCACGCATCTTACCTTTCACAGGGTCGTGGGTTAGGTCCGCACAGGTCGCGGACCGCGATTAATGAATAATCCCCCCGTCTCCCTAGGACCACGTGCACTATGGCAACTGAACAAAGCCTTCAAGAAGCGAGTTTTAAAGCCCTTGCGACTTCGGGTATCGCCCATCCTCGGTACGTCTACTTTGACCGAATCGGGAGCCCCTCGCTCGGGTATCTATCGATCGCTGAAAAGGAGTGCTTGCCTTTCGAGGTCAATCGCGTTTACTGGACCTACTTTACCCCTGAAAGCGTTATGCGCGGTGGGCACGCTCACAAAGCCCTGAGACAGATCTTAGTCGCGGTGGCTGGGCGTATTGTTATCAAGACAGAGACCGTCGACGGTCGAGAGGACACCTTTGAATTGGACAGTCCGGATAAAGGGATATTTCTACCATGCAACTGTTGGCGAACCATGAAGTATTCCCACAACGCCGTGCAAATGGTGCTCTGCAGCATGGAATACACTGAGGACGATTACATCCGAAACTATTCGGATTTCAGGGTGCTCTGCTCTCAAAATGGGCAGCCAACAAAGATCATCACCGAAGATTGAGAGTTCGCTCCTAGTTGCGGCGGTCACGCGCGACAACTTCCCTCGCCCCCTTCACCGAACCGCGCTCACGCCTTCGGGGGGCGTGACTGACTCTCAGAACTACAACGTGTGAAGTCGGGAGAAATCCCCACCCTTGGCGAGTAACTCGGCGTGAGTCCCCTACTCAACTATCCGCCCCTTACTCATCACGACGATAAGGTCAGCGTCGTGCGCCGTCGACAAACGGTGGGCGATAACAACCGTCGTCCGCCCCTGCTCAAGAGCCTGAATCGCTGACTGCACCTCACGCTCGGCCTGATTATCCAGGGACGCGGTCGCCTCATCGAGGATTAGGATCGGGGCGTTCTTGAGGATAGCTCGGGCTATAGCGAGCCTTTGCCGCTCACCTCATGATGTTCACTGGGGAGCATTCCCTGATCCGCACCAAAGCAGACGTTATCACCTTGGTGATCATCGAGCCGTTGTTGCCTCGGATCCGCTGAATCACAATAGGAGAGCTCCGTTGGTCGGTCTGGTATGGCTGTTGACAAGGTTCGTTTCGGTTGTTTAGCTCACTCAGGCATTTCCGCTCCCAAACGAAAACCTTAGGCCTAAAAGGAGCGGTTGAATAACTCTAAATGATATTGGCGGACCCATGAACACGCCTCGCAATTCTGCATTGGAAGAGTCCGCCGTCAAGCTGGCGAGTAACGACTCGAAATACCGTGCTGATATCGACGGTCTTCGGGCTGTAGCGGTCGTCCTAGTGGTGCTGTTTCATGCGTTCCCGAGTGTAGTGCCGGGTGGCTACGTAGGCGTTGATGTTTTCTTCGTTATATCCGGGTTCCTTATATCAACCATCCTACTTGGTTCGCTGGGCGATAATACCTTCAGTCTCGTCAACTTCTACGAGCGTAGAATCAGGCGGATCTTCCCGGCTCTGAGCGTGATTCTCGCGTTTGTGATGGTGGTTGGATGGTTTACACTCCTAGCCGACGAGTACGCTCAACTAGGTAAGCACGTGGCTGGAGGCGCAGGCTTCATCGCGAATTTTGTGCTCCTGAGTGAGGTCGGGTATTTCGATACCAGTTCAGAGACCAAGCCGTTGCTTCACCTATGGTCCCTAGGGATAGAGGAACAATTCTACATTTTCTATCCGATAGCTTTTGTGTTCGCGGCTCGTTGGCGGCACGGCATTTTGACCCTGATCGTAACCATGGCGGTCGCATCCTTTCTTGCGAACGTGACGTTCGTTAACACCAGTCGCGCCGAGGTTTTCTACCTGCCCTTCACTCGAATGTGGGAGCTTTTGATCGGCGCGTCTCTGGCGTGCGGGGGCTCTTATGGGCGGTGCTCGTCGCGGACACTTGGCGCGATAGCCTCGCTTCTTGGGCTATCCCTCATCATCACGAGCGCTGCGGTCTTGAACAACGCGAGCGTGTTTCCAGGTTTCAACGCGCTGTTACCGTCGGTTGGTGCCGCTCTCGTCGTTTGGGCAGGGGCGGGGGGATTGCTCAATCGGGGCTTGCTCAGCAATCGGACCCTCATCGGAATTGGATTAGTGAGTTGCCCACTCTACCTGTGGCACTGGCCCTTGATCTCTCTAGGTCGGATACTTGGGTACCAATCGACCGTCGCGCGTCTCGTGCTCGTGCTCGCTAGTGTCGTTCTCTCCGTGATGACCTACTACCTAGTGGAGAAGCCGATTCGGTTTCGCGCGAAGGGACGTGGCGCTGTATTTGCTCTGGTAGCTGTTATGTTCGTCCTCGGCTCTGTGGGATGGATAACTCACCACTATGATGGCTTTAAGCAGAGAGAGGCTCACACCAGGTACGGGGTCAATGCGGACCAGCTAGCCCACAAGCCATCTCCCGCAGCGATGTACGCGTGTCCGCAGGAGGTGGGGAATAAGCAGCTCGAAATGAACTACTGTCACGTTTCACGACAGGCGCCCCCAACGAACGCGCTTTTAGGGGACAGCCACGCGGATGACAAGTTCCATGGACTGGCGAAGCTCGATACCAGTCGCACGTGGCTGCTCTTGGGAAATAGTAGCTGTGCTCCCCTCAGGGGCATAATCGTTGAGGGGGACCGACCTCAATGTAAGGAGAAGATGGAGGGGGCTATCCAGTACCTGTTGCGGACGCCAGCTATCACCACGGTGGTTCTCTCATTCTTCATGCCGATAGTGCTCGATGTGCCCTTCGCCGCTGATCATGTCGCACAGGGGACCGGCCCCCA
>JALRCK010000294.1 GCA_023262305.1 Deltaproteobacteria bacterium | reverse complement strand
TTCCGATTGACCTCGAATCCCTCAAGGCGGTCAAGGTCGATGGTCGAAGGTTGGTCCCGACTTTGAGGGAAGTTCTCGATCTGTACCAGAGTAGGTGTGCCGTCACCGGAGTTCGCACGCACCTTGAAGTAGAGCTCAAAGGACCAGACACGGCTGAGGCGGTTGTTCCCCTTCTTCAGGAATACATCAAGAAGGGAGTGATTACCTACGACGACGTGAGCTTATGCGCCTTCTGTTATGAAGGCGAGGCTAAGTCGAGGTTGCAGATAGCCCGTGAGTTAGATCCAAATATCACCTTGAGCCTCTCGGTTCGTGGCGGTGACTTTGCACAAGACGCTTTCAAGTCGTGGGATGAGGTGTTTGAGTATGCGCGCAAGCACTCAATCGATTGGCTGGACGTTACCCGACGTAACCTGACGCCGGAGATAGTTCAAAAGATTCATGACGCAGGGTTCAAGGTAACGTGCCACCACTTGAGAGCCACAGATGAGCTCCAAGACGCGATCAGCTTAGGAGTTGAGAGTATTCGTGCTGACATGTTCGCTGGTCCTACTGCCGCCAATTATCGGGAGCTGCTTGGGATTCCAGATGCGCTCCGCCAAAAGTTCAAGGCGGCTGGCTTGTGCAGAACTTCGGACTGGATTTGGGAGATCGGAGCTGAAGCCAAGAAGGGCCTAGCGACCGCTCCGCGAGCTCCGTTTGAGAGCGATGCAAGGGGCGCCGATGCTGCGTTGTGTATCGAAGGTGATGGCTCAACGTACGTTACGCCGTGTGAATCGGGTAAGCTCGCAGGAGAGTCAAGAGTTCTCTCGAGCTTTCCGATCAAGAGGGAATACCTCTCTGACATCGAGCAAACGCTGGCGCCTCGAGGGGCGTCTCTCTCAACCCTGGTTAGTGAGCGGGGATTCGTTCATGGCGTTGCGCGACACCTTGAGGTTCTTCCTAGTCTCTCACCCGAGCAGGTGCAGAGCCTCGGGACTATCCTGAAACGACTCTCTGCTGGTGAGGTTATGTCGCTTGTTGAGGGCACTTCCCCGGCTTTTCTCAGCAAAGTGACCCCCGCGCTTGAACCTGCAGGTTATGCCGAGCTTAGCCACCTCGTGGCGTATTCTCTCATTCGCGTCGGTCGGTTAGTCGGCATGGCTGCGGTGGTAGCGGCGCGTCCCCTTGAAAACGCGCGCGGGAAGTATGTGGTGTCCGTTGAGACACCTCTTGCAAAATCTGAAGTCTTTACTAACGCGGTCGTTGAGCAGGTAACTGCTCAGTGTCTGCGAAGTGGAAACAATTGTGGAGTGCGATTCGAAGTATGAATCAGAGCAATAACATTCCGGGTGACGGCCTAAACGAAGGGCAGCATGGTGCTCCTCTCGATGCAAACGGGGCTGGCGAGGCAGTGCCAGGAACCGCTACTCCATCATGTCTGGGGAAATTGGCTCCCTCCTCTGGCGCAGCGCTCGTACATCCCAAAACAGAGAGTCTTAAGTCCTTTCCCCTCGCCAAATGGCACCTGGAGAAGTATCCATTTCAGGCTCCGGTAAATGTGCACGAATGTGTTGCCTGGTATGAGGGAAGCTTTAATCCGATGCACGAAGGGCATGCCTACATCGTACAGCGACTGCTCGACATGGGCTTCCGGACGGTCGTGGTTGGTACCGTCCCGAAGAATCCGCACAAAGACCCCTCAACATTTCTTCCCTTTGATCTTAGAGTTGAGGCGGTTCGGGAGCAATTCCGGGATATGAATATTCCGCTCGCCAGTAGCTCAAAGGAGCCGGGTGTTTTCGTTACCGCGACCGCGGATAGCTTCCAAGATGAGCGACTGAGAGCGTGGTACCGCGACACCTGGTACGTGGTGATGGGTCCCGACAATTTTCAGTCCTATTATGGGGAGAATCGGGCTTGGGCACTCTTCGCCGCCAAGGACGATGAGATGAAGGACTTCACTCGGTTCAAGAGATTGTATGAGACCTTTCTCAAGGATCGCATCTTGGTGAACGATGAGGAATACGCGCACCATGCCGAAAATATTCGTCGTGGCGAGGTCAGGATGTTACCAGCTGTCGAGCGAGTCATGGGCGGTCTCGTGAGAGCGATGCAGGCTCGCAAGTAAAACCAACAACAACTGAGTGAACAAGGCTCCAAGCGGCGCCTTGTTTTAAGCTGGGGTGCCTTGTTTTTAGCTGGGGTGCCTTGTTTTTAGCTGGGGTGCCTTGTTTTTAGCTGGGGTGATTGAGGGATGCTGGATCGGAACCCCGGACCTCCACCGAAACCTTTGATCCTATCACCGTCACGATAGCAAAGCTCTTTGAGGGCTTACCGTCCCCGTGAACATCCTCAATACACGACTGCGTCGTGAAGTATGGGATGCCATTGTGAACGGTCATGTTATTCCAGTGCAGGTGCCCGTTGAAAACACCGATCACCTTACCACTCTTCTCAAAGATAGAACGAACTTCGTCTCGATTCATCACAAGCGCTCGAAGGGGAGTGCCTTCGAACCAGAAGTTTCCTTTGAGGTTTTGGTCCGCCAAAGCATGGTGTGAGAAAACAAGGGTCTTACGATCAGTAGCTGCGAGATCCTTCTCAAGCCACCGGAGTTGTTCGGACTCTATGACCATCTTGTTGTGGTTGAAGTGTCGCGTGTAGAGGAACACACAGTGGTACTCACCTACATCAAATGAATAGTGCAGAGTAGGAAGATTGAGAAGCTCACAAAGATCCTGGTAGTCGAGGTTCTCGCGGTCGTGGTTTCCAACGGTGTGGTGCACGGGGATGTTGAATTTCTTGAAGTACCACAGGGCGCGCTTAAAGTTTGCTCGGTCGAACTCAACGTTTTGGTATCTGACGTCATCTTGGCTTAGGTCCCCGAGCTGAGCGATAAACGAGATGTCACTCTCTCGATTGATCGTTTCCGCTAGCTCAAGGATGACCGTTTCTGAGAGGTGGCTCATGATACGGTTCGTGCCTTTGTAGAATCCGGGTGGTCCGATGTGGCTATCTGTGACGATTGCGAATTTCATGCGAGCTCCTGAACGTCAAGTGTATCCGCACTCTATGAAATTGCGCACGAGCGTGCAACATCTCGGGATGGCGAGCGGGAGAGCCTGATTCACAATGAAACAAGGGGTGTTCGTAGAGCCTGAGATCCTTCTTCGGTTGAGCAAAACGTCCCTAGAGCAGAGTCTGTGTAACTCATTGATGCCGCGTGGAGCCATCACCGGTCATGTTGGCAGGGATGCACATTAGTAGTCTGCTGGACGAAGCTCGTGCAGGGAGTCGTCTCCTCGAACCATCTGACGGAATCCCTCTGTGCCCGACACCTCACCGTTCACAATCTTGTGCATGATAGCAAGGAAAGGCATGGTGCGAGTGGCATCCCGCGTGCCTGATACAAGGGCGTGTTGGCGATCAAATAAGCTTCCTGCCAGAGCTATATCAGAGTGAGCCAGTCCATATCCCAGAGGATTGACGTTATTCAGCTCACGGAATTTCTCGGGATGGGCGAGAATCGCTCCGGCCTGGCGTCTCAACTGAGCATCGGGAGCATCTGCAGAAAAATTGAATCTCTGGTATAATCCTTGGTAGACCGTTGAGCTCAGGAGGTCTTGTTGAAAAGAACTTCCGCAGATCTTTGCGGCTCTTCTCAGGTCTCGTTGGGCAAGATTGTAGATGATGCTTCGTTCATGAATCGGAGCTTTCATCCCATCTAAGATGCCGAGAGCAACATCGAACACCGGTAGCATGGCGGCTTGGAGCTCCTTTGCTGACTCAGGTTGTCTATTTTTGCCAAGTGATAGCTGCCGGTCCTCTCTGTTTTTTAGGGTGTCTATGGCTCTTTCAAGGGCATCTCGAGGTGGAGCACCTCGAAATATGTTGTTCATCGCCGCAACGAGTGGCAGGGAGATATGATTACGAGCGCTGAGAAGGTGTGCGCCGTGGGTTGCGTTAATCCCCTCTATCGTTCGTCCAGCTGCTTGCTCGTGAGCGTACGCTAGCCCTCCGTGAACGATATTCCTACCGAAAGTGCGATTTCTGCTCTTGCCTGTGACTGTAAGAAAAAGATCCGCGTG
>JALRCK010000293.1 GCA_023262305.1 Deltaproteobacteria bacterium | reverse complement strand
AACATCCGTACATCCAACCGCCCCACGAATCCCAATGACATTTCGAAGAGCTTTCAAGCCAGCTCGTTGCGTCTCTGAGAGCCGTTCAAGTCCACGCTTAGCGATCACGCGATTCATCCCTATCAGGGGAACCATGTCGCAGATCGTGCCGAGGCATGCCAGATCTAAAGAGTGTCGGGGATCGATATCATCAAGACCGAACTCTCTCCGCAGCCCAAGCACCAGGTACCACGCTAGACCGGCGGCGCACGCGGTTGCCGAAGCGAACCCGCACCCACTCTGGTGCGGATTGATAAACACATCGACCGGTGGAGCATCGGTGCTCATGTGATGGTGATCAACAACTATCGTCTTAAGCCCTAATTCACGTGCGATTGAGAGCTCTTTTGCGTTCGTTGTGCCGAAGTCTATTGTGAGAAGAAGTCCATAACCATCTTGAGCGATCTGTCGGACCACTTTTTCATTGAGACCGTATCCGTCGATGAAACGATCAGGAACAAAAACTCGAGAAGCTACCTTTGCTTTGTTCAGGAAGTCGTGAACGATAGAGCCTCCTGATAGACCATCCACATCAAAGTCGCAGCATATCGCTATCCCCTGACCTGCGCGGTGGACCTCATGGATGAGCTTGCACGCCTCGCTTAGGTTCTTGAGCTTTGAGGGATCAGGGAGCCCCTCTTTGAGGGTGGGAGAGATAAAGTGCTTGAGGTCGTCGTTCGACGTAAAGCCACGCGCCGCCAGGATGCGACCCACTACGGGATTGAGCTTCATCTCCTCAGAGATCTTAGCGGCAGCCCCCTCGTCTTGCCGCTTTAATCGGATCCGTTTTTGAGCCTTTGTTGAAGGGTTTGCATTCTCTGGGATAGCCATGGTGAGCCCCTGTTGTGATTTCCTTACTGTATGTTGCATAGCGGTGCTAGCCAAGGGGGTGGTAAACTTATTAATGCTCGTTGGGCGAAACAAGACAAAGGCTACGCCTCTCACAGCAGAAACCTCAAGCTCGCCTTCACAAATCGCTCCTTCCTCATCGAGGGAGACCAACATTCGAACCGACGCTGCTCAGCCCCTACAGTCCTCACAAGATCGCCCAAGGATGTTCCTGTTCTTTTCTGATGCCGGAGAGCGGCGATCTATGCTCTTGCCCTCACCTTTCTTCGAGCCTTTCTCACCCCTTTGGCTTTCAGCCTTAACTTCTTAAATTCGAGGAACTCGCGGAGCGCTCCCTTATAGCCCGCCAACCTAAACGAGGCTGCCCTGCGCTTAACCTCCGTCACCGAACACCATCGCCACGCCTGGAACTCAGGCTCCTTGTAGCCGGCGAGATCGATATCAGCATCCTCACCAGTAAACTCTATGAGCCAAAAGGTTTGCTTCTGCCCCCGCCACCTGTTCTTGGCATACGCAGGAGGTGTCCTCCACTCATACTCATGCCGAGAGGAGAGCTTTTTGATCTTTCCGATGTGCCGCTTCTTAATGCCCAGCTCCTCACGAAGCTCTCGAATGACGTTCTCTTTGAGCGTGTACTTTGGCTCAGCTCCTCCCTGAGGAAATTGCCAATGCCCTGCCTTTCCGAGCCGTTCCCCAAGAAAGAGCCGCCCCTGAGCGTTATAGAGCAGCATACAAACGTTGGGGCGAAGGGGAAGTTGCTTTGGGGACATGGTCTTACACTACGATACTCATCAAGCGTGTCGCGACACTTTACTCCTGACACATCTCCTCATCAACAAAACTCTGCACTTGGGCAACCGAGATATCCCCCTTAGATACATGATACTCCAGTGCAACTGTCCAGGGGACAAACGTCCCAGAGGGCAGGGTCGTAAGGGCTTCGTGCGCCGAACTCGTTTTGCTGTAGAGGTCCTTCGCCTCTCGGGACTGAAGGTCCAGCACCTCACTCACTAAAACACGCCCGTCAAAGCCCGTTCCATCGCAGGCTGGACACCCAAGCGGGGCGTAGAGTGTAACCGGTTTTTTAAACTTCTCCTGTGCATGGGTATCAACCACCTTACACCGATAGCACAACTTGGGGATGAGCCGCTGATTTAACACGAGCGAGATCGCCTGTGCGCTTTCACGCGCCGAGATCTCAAAGGTCCGAAGGCGCTCAAGCGCTTGGAGCGCCGACCCCATATGCAACGATGAAATGGTGAGGTGTCCCGTTACCGCAGCAGAGAGCGCCATGCGAGCGCTCACGCCGTCTCGCATCTCTCCTATGAGAATTACATCTGGATCGTGCCGCAGCACCGAGCGTATCGCTCGCGGAAAATCGAGCCCCTGTTGTTCGTGCACCTGCACCTGAACCATTCCTGGTATGGGTGCTTCAACCGGATCCTCCACAGACACGACATTTCGTCCACGGTTCTGCAACTCAAGCGCCAGCGAGTACATGGTCGTTGTCTTGCCGCTACCGGTTGGTCCGGTCAGAAGGATGACTCCTTGAGACTTTACAATTGCCCCCCTGACTATAGACATCGCTACAGGTTCAAGGCCCACAAGAGAGAGCTGCGGGAGCTTTCGTGCGTACAGGAACCTCACAACGATACTCTCTCCGTCAACCGTTGGGAGCGTGCTCAATCGAATGCTCCTCGTTGACGGACCGATAGTGAGTGCGCATGCACCATCCTGAGGAAGCTGCCTGCACGCGATGTCGAGGCCCGCTAAAACCTTGAGTCGAGACACTAACTGCTCGTGCAGTGCGCGGGGATAGTGTTGTGCGTCCTGAGAGAGCAGCTCGCCATCTACTCGAATTCGCATGAAAGCACCCTGCGGTGACGGACAGAGATGCAAATCTGACGCGCCTTGAGCGACTGCAAACTCCAAGACGGTCTGAAGAAATTGCGCCGCATCACCAAGGGGTTGAGGTAGATCGCATCGCACCGCTCGATCTATGGCAGTGCTTGCCTGAGAGAGTCGTTGAATATCTGAAAGGAGTCGATCTCCTGATGCTAGATATGCACGTGCAAGGGCGGACTCAAGTATCTCACGGGGAACCTTTGTGAGCACTGGTTCCCGCTCGGTCAAAAAGCGAATTGCTGTCGCTACGTCCGGTCCATCCTGAGCGACCGCACAGTGAAGCCGAGGCACACCGTTCGTAGGGGTGATAACTATAGGCAACGCCGCCAACTTCAGCGCGCTCTCATACGGCAGGAGAGCGCGGGCCTCCGAGGTTGAACAGATCGCCAAATCACGCGCCGAGAACAGGTCGCCCTCTCCTAGGTTAAACGGCAACCATTCAGTTTGTTCGCTCTTTGACTCCATACGCACGGTTCTATCGCGCAATTGAACGTTTTGTTGCTTCTGACCGACACACACAGATCGGGTGTCTGAATCAGGTGACATCAGTTTTATTTGTGAGGAATCTTAAAGGTCTTCTTGCGATAGATTTCGGACCAAGTAGAGTGCCCATCAAGATGTATATGGGGGAATATATTCATCGATCACATCATCCTATCTCTGAGAGCCCTGGAGAGGCTGCGCCAACGCATACTCCCAGCAATGACGCCTGGCTTGCCCTCTCCTTACCTAAGCGCCGCGAGCTCACAGCCACACTCAAGCGGTGCAATAGGACGGAAGGATCCGATGTAGACCTGTTAATCTCCAACATCAGCAACGATGAGGTACGCGCTGCAGCGGTCTCGTTGCTGTGCCGCAAAGACTACCTTATTCGAAATCCCATCACGCGCGGTCGGCTTCTTGAGAGCCTTCGCCCATTTGCGGAAGAGTGTCGCGTACAGGCATACGCGATGTTGAGCCTTAGGGATGATTTCTATGCTCGGTCCTACCAGGTATGTGCTCCGGCAGCACGCATCATCGAAGCAACAAAAGCTAACCGTGATCCCGCTATCACCTATGAACTGATTGATCTCGCTGCTCGATTGTCCCCTCAGGGTAAAGATGCTGCAGCAAAGATCGCTTTCATTCTTTTGCAAGAGGCCCCTCTCACATCTGGGCAGCGGAATCTTGCTCTGTTTCATGCTCGGGTGTGGTACATCGAGCATAGAGGCACCCAGAATCCGTGGCTGAACGTCCTCTCTAAACCCGCACATACCGCCACTCTTCGCCTCCTGAAGGAGAT
>JALRCK010000292.1 GCA_023262305.1 Deltaproteobacteria bacterium | reverse complement strand
CTGTATGGCTCTATTGTCGGAGTGTCGTTTGCATTTCTCGTCAGCGCCTACGCAGAGGTGGCGCAAAGTTTGGGTGGACTTGAGCGGGTCTTTGAACTTTGGGAGCCTGCGAGTGAGACGGAGGTCCCAGTACCAACGCAGTTGTTAAAAGCTGGACCAGGCGTATCATTCCGTGAAGTTTCCTTCTCCTATCCGGAGCGTGCAGAGACCCTCGTTCTCGACCAGCTCAATCTCGACATTCCCGGTGGCAGCACGGTTGGAATCATGGGGCCTTCGGGGGCGGGGAAGAGCTCCATCGTTCAACTTATCCTCAAGTTTTACGCTCCTTCGGCTGGGTCTATTCGCATCGATGATCGAGACATACAACAGGTCAGCACCCAAGAGCTGTGCTCAAAAGTCGCCTGGGTTCCACAGGAGCCACTGCTCTTTGGTTTCTCAGTACTCGACAACCTCACTCTCGGAAATCCGTTAGACGCATGTGATATTGAAAGCAAGCTCAAGGAGTGGGGTTTCCTTGATTTCGTGTGGGAGCTGCCAGGTGGTCTCTCGATGATATTGGGGGAACACGGCACGCAGTTGAGTGGCGGGCAACGCCAACGGCTCGCCATAGCGCGTGCCCTCCTACGGTCTCCTCAGTTGATACTCCTTGATGAAGCAACCTCTGGTCTCGACAGTGACCTTGAGGAGAAGGTTCTCAGCGCGGTTCGAGAAGCGCTGCCAACGGCAACGATAGTAATAATCTCTCACCGACTCTCAAGCGTGAAGGGTGCCAACGTGATCTTCCTTGTAAATGAGGGGAGGGTAGTGGAGCAGGGGTCCCACGACGAGCTCAAGAGTGGTTCGGGGCTGTATGGTCACTATGTTCGTCGACAGGCGGTTGGTTAAGGGGCGACCCGACATCAGGCTCTCGGCGAATTCTCACAGACACTGGTATCGTATCAATCACTTAGATAGTCACGAGTGGCTTATTGTGTTGCGAGCCCAACAATTTGTTCGACTGAGGTCCTCGTTTCTAGGACCATAGCATGGATGGTTCCTCGGTTGTCCCTCACCCTTGCTTTGTGTGCGATAAGTTTCTGCGGTAGCCCGGCGTGTGCGGAGAGTTGGGAGTGTGGAGGGGCAAAGGTTCACTGCGGAGGTTCTCCAGAGACGTGTGAGGCTCTCAAACGAGCGTGTGCTCCAGATGTTCGGGCGAGCTCCGATATTGATCGTGAGCTCCTTCAAGCAGTGGATCAAGCACAGAACGGAACGTTGCCACCGCCCCAGGGAGATCCTTTCGAAAGGCTCTCCCGAAGTGTTTCCCCGCAGGGCTGCACTGAGCAGCAGGTAAAAGAGGGTAAGTGCGGAGTTCTCTACAACGCTAAAGAGCTTGTATCTTCCGTGGTGGATACCATTCGGTATTCAGCAGAAGCTCTCAACCAAGCGAGCCGAATACTTCAAGGTGGACCATAGTCGTGAGCAGCTCGCTCAACGATGTTGAGATATGTGAAGTATGGATACAAGCCATCTGCCGGAGCGATGATGCGCGGTTAGCTGCGTTGCCGTTGCTGCCCTAAAATAAACTTTTCACTGCCCTGCTAGGTAGCTATGAAGTGTAGGTAGCGTTTGTGGGCTGTGAGGATGTCCTGACTTTGACTGTTCTTATTACCGTACCCGAGCATCACTAACTCGCCACCCGCTGAGCGGGTACAGTACATTCGGATACCGCTTCCACCCACGAGTCTCAGTTCAAAGATCTTTTTCTCGATAGGAATGGGCTTAAAGTCAACGCGCTCGCCTTTGGAG
Source organism: Deltaproteobacteria bacterium (assembly GCA_023262305.1). Lineage (GTDB taxonomy): Bacteria > Bdellovibrionota_C > UBA2361 > UBA2361 > OMII01 > OMII01. The sequence continues at coordinate 2,304 of JALRCK010000292.1, read as the reverse complement.
GCTCTTTCGAGGAGATCTCGGGCTTGAGATTGCACGAAGTCCTGATATCCAGAGAGCCAGTCTTTAAATTCTTGTTCAAGACGAGACGGAAAATAGCATATCTGGGATTCCCTTCTTGGGTTTGTTTGGGCCGAAGACTCGCGGAGTTCTTCAATGCGTCCCATAACCTCCTGAAGTTCAATCTGTGCCCGATCATTTTCAAGAGTTTCGCGCAGCTCACGGCGGATACGAGTTCGCTTCTCTGGCGAGACTCGTGGTCCTTCAGGTGATGGCGATGGCTCGGGTCGTAGTGCGTGGGCTCGGGTGAAATGCCTGAGGATGAGAGCTTTGTCCTCATCCGGTAACGAGCTGTCAAACTCAACTGCGATAAGATAAGCGGCGCAGTCCGGATGATTGAGCACTCGATTGGTTAAGGTATCAAGCGTCTGATTGTGCGTGAGGACCAAATGAGCGGGGAGGTCCTTTTTTAATTCTTGCAACACGAAGTGGATCTGAAGCATGTCGCGAATTGGGGAGGGAGGAATTATTGCGTGTTTGCGGGCGAGGGCAGCGATGCCATCAAGGACCTCGACAACCGATGAGGCGAGTGCGTGGCGTCTCTCAGGGGTTAAAGCATCCGACAAAAATACTGGAGTCGGGGTCGAGTCACTCGCAGTTACGTGAAAAATGTCCTTGTATTTGGCAAGGTGGACGAGCCATCCATCGTATGAGAGAGAGGGATTGAAAGCTCTGTAGGCTGTTGTCGCAGACTTGTTCCACTCGAATAATTGTTTGGTTGTGCGTCTTCCCTCATCTCTTCTGGTTTGCGCAAACTTCTCACCATCATTCAATCCTGCCAGGGCGCACAGGGTGTTTTGTAGGTGCTTGTCCTTGCACACGGTTTGAGCGCTTTCATCAACTGATCGGGAAAAGGCGTGAATAGCGGAGATCCGCTTCACCTCGAGACTCTGGCAAAAAAGCACCATCTCGGCGATCTCAGATTTTTGATAAACGTTATTTGCGATCTCAACCATGCCAAAGGGGTTTTTCCGGAGGCATTTGAGGGTCTTCTCAAACCCCTGCAATTTGCCGAGCTCGTAGCATGAACGACGAAGAGCCATAATCGGTTCTTGGAGCGCATCGGGCACGCCTGTGGTGCCAAAGAAGTACGCCCGTCCCTCGGCGAGAACCGCTTGAAGGGTCTGAAAAGCTGCTACGGTATTGGCTGCTTTAGAGGATATGTTGGCTAATCCCGAAAAGCTCTGCTGAATGAGTCCGGCTATGTGGGCACGCTCTCGCTCAACAAGCACTTGGTGGGGGCTAATATGATGGGTTTCAGTTAAACGCAGCGCGATGATGCCAGCGGGAAGAGCGGCCTGTGGCGAGAGGGGGACGGAAGCCATAACAACGCAATACTATATTCGACCAAAGGGTGACCAGGCACCGCTTGGAAAGCCAGACCGTCAGTTTATCGGGAGTGGGCGGATTAACACAGAGGCTCGCACCGCGTTTGGATCAGCGATTTTTCAATTCAAACAGATTCGGGCTGATACGGCAAAAACGGGACTCCATCAGTTCGCGATTCACCTGGCATACGTCGACATAGGACGGGCAGTTTACGCGCCTCAAGGTGTGGCTAAGGAGCGAGCGACTTGGTAGACGTCGGATTCGACCAAAGATTGTGCGACCCTGGGATCCATAGACTCCCTGGCATATTTCAAATACCGCAGGAGCAGATCGCCGGTGACTTCGGCTCCTCGAACACGATCCAATAGATCCACGTTGACCGGCACCTGGAGCACTGGTTCCTGACGCTTAATAGGATCGGTGTGAAGCGGAAGGGCAGGGGAGAACCGTACCTCCTGGAGAGTGTTTCCTCGGATGACAAATCTCATCTCAAAGGGAGCTCCTGGATAAGACACCAGCGCTTCACAATCACCCTGCTCCAGATAGGTAACAGAGGTCCGCACTGGGATCTTCGCAGTCGAGCAAAAGCCCCGCACGATTGCGCCCCCGAGCTCATACGCTCGTAGCCCATCTTTGTCATTGCTGGGAGGAAGCGCACAGAAAGATGGATTGCCCTCCGAGAGGACGTAACTGTATCCATCCTTGTCCATGTCTACCAAAGTTAGAGCTACATGCTCAAAGGCTTGGCGCTCCCGTGTGCTGTGTTGTTCTCCGAATCCCTCAACCAGAAGCCTCACTGCCTTGCTTCGATCTCCGTTCGCCTTGAACATCGAATGGTAAAGACGTCCCTCGAATGAACCACCGACATCGTTTTGTGCTGAAAAGTGAAGCGAGCCATCCGGGTCCAGTCCGAGCAGG